>NZ_RZSJ01000273.1:0-7660 GCF_003998025.1 Mesorhizobium sp. M8A.F.Ca.ET.021.01.1.1 | reverse complement strand
CATCTCACCTCATGCAACGAGTGCGGCTGGGGACGGTTGCGCGGCGGGTCGTCGGTTTGCCTGGCGCTGGGCCAGGTTCCTGATGACGAGCTTGGCAATGGCGTCCGGTTCGGCGCCGGCCTCCAGCGCGAAACGGCTGGCCGACACAAGAAAGCGTGGCGGCAGGTCGGGTACTCGCCCCGCCGCGATCTGGATTCCGCCGCGCCGGATGCGGGCTTCGTCGGCGCGCGTGAATGGAATGGCATCGGCCAGCGCGTGCTGGCCCAGCCCCCGCCGAGGCTGGTAGGCGATCTCGTCGACCACCGCCGGGATGAGGCGCGGCACCGACGCAAGCAGCACCGGAGGCAGCCTGTGGCCGCGCGACGGATTGTAGAGCGCGTGCCAGACGCGTTCCGCGCGCGCCGCCTCGGCCGCGAAGCCCATGCGGCGCAGCATTTCGGTCAGGATCAGGACCCGGATCCAGCCGGTCGGATGGGCGCCGCCGGGGCGATAGGTCAAGGCGCGCGCGCCGGGATGGGCGAGGAACTCCATCATGCCCCAGACCGACGCCGTGCCGCCGAGCAGCAGCGCCGCCAGATCGGCGAAAATCTCCTTGTGCCAGCGGCGCAGGATGGTCACCACGAGCGGATCGAAGCGCATCGAGGCTAGCCGGTTGCCGACCGCCTGCGCGTTCTCCTGCCACAAGCCCATATCGGCCTGCAGATTATGCGCGACCTCATGCAGGAATACCGATTGCCAGGGATTGTCGCGGTCCCAGGGGACGCGGATCACCGGGAACGGATTGCTGTCGCCGAGCAACCGCGCCAGCGCCACGCCACGACGCTGCGTCGCCGGCGAATAGCCGTGTTCCATATAGGTCAGCGGCTTCAGCAGCGGGCCGGCGAAGACGCCGGGCAAGGCCGCGCGGACGACGGTATAACAGTCCATCGCGATCGCGTCATGGGCGGCCAGCGCCGGCGCGAAGCCCGAGCCGCGCTGCGACATCACCTCGAAGAACATGCCGAAGCTGCGGCGCAGCCGGTCGATGCTGCGGTCGAGCAACGCCATCTGGGTGAGAGCCGCCTGCGCCGTTGCCGGCGGCCAGCCGCGTTCGATCACGGCGATCTGCCGATTGATGGCGTTGCCGATGGCGGCCAGCCGCCGGTTGGCGGCGTGGAAATGGGCTCGCGACGGCGCATAGGGCAGGTCTTCGGGACGCAGCCCGATGCGCCGCGGCGTCAGCCGGTTCAGGCGCTGCGCGCGCGCCTTCAGCGCCCGCAACTTGGTGTCCAGGAACCGCCTGGTCGAAGAACCCGTGCGCATCGCCACGATCCTTCTGGTTGCACCGAGAGGGTTTCAGTTGGGCCGGATGGTGATGCTGACCGGACCGCGGATGACGATGCGCCGCCGGCGCCCGGAACCCTGGCCCTGGCCATAGCCCGGAGCATACCCACCGGTCCAACCGCCAATGCCGCCCATTCCCCCGAGCGCCCGCCCGGCGGCGCGCGCCAGGATGCGTGCCGGAGCCATGCCGGAGCGGACCGCCGCGGCCGTGCGGCGCACGATCCGCCGCCCTCTCTGCAAGGGCTGCGTCAGCTGCCGGCGCAAGCCATGCCCGCGTGCCGCGACACGGCGCGCGGTGCGCGCCAGCACCATTGGCCGCACAGAAGCCGGGGTGCGCCGGGTGACCGCCGTGCGGCGCACGCTGTTGGCGATGCGCGGCAAGGCGCGGATCGCGGTCGGCCCGCCACGGTTGACGAGCTGGGTGGCGGCGCGGCGCACGGTGCGCACCGCCTGGATGCGGGCGGCCGCCGGCATGCGGGCGGCGGCGGGGCCGAGCACGCGTCTGGCGGCGAGCCCCGCGACCAGCGGGATGGCGGCGCGATTGCGCACCGCGAGCTCGGCGAAGGCGTCGAGCGCTTCGTCCTCCGAGGCTTCGTCCGCCATCAGCTGGCCGATGACATTCGCGACGCCGCCAATTGCCGTGCCGTAGCCTGGGATGAGGCTGGCGACCGGCGCCACGGCGCGGGCGATGCGGCCGATGGTGGGAGCGGCACGCCGCACGGTGCGCACGGCGCCGCGTATGCCGCGGGCGATGCGCCGGAAGAACTCGTCGCTGTCTTCAGCCGCGAGCGCGAAGCCCAGCGCTTGGTCCCAGCCGTCATCGTCGCCCTCGTCGAAATCGTCGCTCTCGTCGAAGTCGTCGCCTTCATCGAATTCGTCGCCGGCGTCCATCTCGTCGAAGCTCGAAGCCTCGTACTCGTCGCCCGCGTCATACTCGTCGCCCTCGTCGCCTTCATCGGCACCTTCGAAGCCGTCGCCTTCGTCCATTTCGTCGAATTCGTCATAGCTGTCGGCGGGGCCTTCCGCTTCATCAAAGGCTAGGTCGTCGAACATCGATTCGTCATACCCGTCCATCTCGAGATCTCCTCTTGAGCGATCGGCCCCTCAGGAGAGCGGGACCAAAGCGATTAACGCCGGTCGGGATAGTCCCCCCTGAAGTGATCGCCCTCAAGTCGGCAGGACTGGGTAGCTCGAAGATGGTCGTCAGTATCGGCGACTATTCAGGTGCGGAATTTTGTGCTTAAAACAAATATATTGCGAGTATTATTTTACTATAATTTTATTATAAACGGATTTACGGCTGATATCTGACGTGAAGCGCCAAAAATTGGAGAAAGGCCCATAAATACTTCGCGGCATGCTGAAAGCCGCCGTCGCCGGCCAGGCTCGCCATAAGGTTGGGAAGTCTTCCTCGTCTTTACCGCAACGCAACACCCTTCTCAGTTCGGCCATATCTCCTGCCGTGATCACGATCATCATCATATCGCCTGCGCGGCGTGGAAAATTATTCGTCGCGATGGCTTTTGAAGGGCCAATAGTTTCTTTCCGGGCAAGGGGGAGTCGATGAGACTTGTAGGCATTGGCGGCGGAAGGAAACCGGTAAAGGAGCCTGATATGCCCAGAATAGTACCCGTGCTCGATTTGAGCCGCTTTGAGCAAGGCGCATCGGAACGTCGGACATTTCTGGCGGATCTCCGCTCCGCCTCGCGTGACATCGGCTTTTTCTACCTGGCCGGACACGGGATCTCCTGGGCCGAGATCAGCGAGGTGCTCACCGCGTCCCGCCGCTTCTTTGCCTTGGCCGAGGCCGACAAGCTCGCGATCGAGATGGTCAAGTCCTCGCAGTTCCGCGGCTATACGCGCGCCGGCGGCGAGCTGACCAAGGGCAAGGCCGACTGGCGCGAACAGCTCGATATCGGCGTCGAGCGCCAGCCCATAGCGCAAGGCCCCGGAATTCCCGCCTGGACGCGGCTGCAGGGGCCGAACCAGTGGCCGGCTGCGTTGCCAGAACTCAAACCCGCCCTGCTGGCATGGCAGGCCAAGGCGACAGGGGTGGCCATCAGGCTCTTGAAAGCCTTCGCGCTGTCGCTCGACCAGCCAGAGGATGCCTTCGACCCGATCTACCGTGAGCAGCCAAACCACCGCATGAAGATCGTGCGCTATCCGGGCCGTGAGGCGACCGGCGGTGATCAAGGTGTCGGCGCGCACAAGGATGGCGGTTTCCTGACGCTGTTGCTTCAGGATGACAATAAGGGGCTGCAGGTCGACTATGATGGCAGCTGGGTGGATGTGGATCCCATTCCCGGCACGCTCGTCGTCAACATCGGTGAATTGCTCGAGCTGGCCTCGAACGGCTATTTGCGTGCGACCGTGCATCGCGTCGTGACGCCGCCCGCCGGCATTGAACGCATTTCGGTGCCGTTCTTCTTCAGCGCCAAACTCGATGCGACGATACCGCTGCTCGAACTCCCCGAGGAATTGGCGACGCAGGCGCGCGGGCCGGCCAGCGATCCGGACAATCCGCTGTTTCGCGATGTCGGAACCAATGTGCTGAAAAGCCGGCTGCGCTCGCATCCCGACGTCGCGCGCCGCCATTACGCCGACCTGCTTGAGCCGGAAACCGGAGCGGGTTGAGCCTGTTGCCACAAGAACGAATGGATTTTTTGCAGTCCCGGCTGATTTTGGAAAATCGTTCGTCGCATCTGCGTGAAGATCGGTTCAAAAGAGAAAAATCCGTTCGGTGTTCTCCTCCCATTTCGCTGAACGGTGTTCCCCTCTGAAGGTTGTGACCTTCTTTTGGCCGGGCGTTTCGCGCCCGGCCATTTTTCTTTCCGCCTTGCGCGTTGCCGGTGCGGCGTTGATCCGGCAGACTTCGGCATGCGCCAACCGTTGCAATCAGTGGAAGAAGGAGAGGTCACATGACATCCAATGTCGCCGTCATTGCCGGAGCGGGTTCTGGATTGAGCGCATCGCTGGCGCGTCTTCTCGCCAGGGAAGGGTTCCAAATCGTCCTGGGCGCTCGAAATATCGAGAAGCTCGGTGCATTGCAGGCGCAAGCCGGCGCGCAAGCCGTGGCGACGGATGTCTCGGATCCGGCCTCGGTGGAGCAGCTGTTTGATGTCGCCGACAAGGCTGGCCCGCTTTCCCTCGTGATTTTCAACGCCAGCGGCCGCGCTCGCGGCCCGATAGCAGAGCTCGATCCCGAGGCGGTCCGTCAGGCGCTATTGGTCGGGGCCTATGGTGGGTTCTTGGTGGCTCAGCAGGCGGCCCGCCGGATGCTGGCCTTGGGCTCGGGGTCGATCCTTTTCACCGGCGCGACGGCAAGCGTGAAGGGGTTCGCCGGGTCTGCCGGCTTTGCCATGCCCAAATTCGGATTGCGCGGGCTGGCGCAATCCATGGCCCGTGAACTGGCGCCCAAGAACATTCACGTCGCGCATTTCATCATCGACGGGGCCATCGCCTCGGCCGCGTCTGGACAGGAGTCCGAGCTGCAGGACCGCCGGCTGTCGCCGGATGCGATCGCCGCGGCCTATCTCTCCATCCACCGCCAGCACCGCAGCGCCTGGACCTGGGAAATGGAGCTCAGGCCATGGGTCGAAAACTTCTGACCGCATCAGCGATCCATGCGACCTTTGCATGGCTCGTGTGCACAGGCCTTGAGGAGAGTCGACATCGCATGAGGATGTCACTATATAGCGGCGGCTTCGATGGCTCGCGCCTTGAAGCGTAACGTCATAAGGCGGCTGCAGCGACAGCCATTGAGATACGAAACGGACTGGAAGCCGTAAAAGGTAGAAGCAATTGCTCGGAGCGGGCAGATCCCGCCAACGGTACAGTCCTTCAGAATCAGAAAATGTTCTTCACCCCTCGATTTCCTTCGGCTCTGTGGACCCTGGACGGCATTGGCTTGCCGGCTGGCCGCGACTCGGCTGGAATGGGAGCATGCATCCTTTGCGGGATGCCGACGTTTATGATTACCAACCGGCTTTGCCGCCAGGGAAAAGCAGTATGAGTGAACATGCGATCGAGTTCTTGCGGGGATGGATCGGTGAAAAGGTCCATTGCCAGTCCCACGCCAGGATCGAGAAACAGGCCGAGACATTGGCCCGCGAATGCGCCGCCAAGGCAGCCGAGGTCGGCATACCGCTGGAGGACATCCAGGAGGAAGTCGGCGACATCCAGGAATTGATCGCTTCCCGGCTCGAGGAAGCTGCCGAGGCGGACGAAAACCAGCAGGCTTCCAGCAAGGCCGCGGAATAGATTTTCAGGGACAATCCTGTCTGAAAGCGCGGGCCGTTCGGCCCGCGTTTTCGTCTCAGCCGAACTTTTCTTTCAACCACGTCTTTGGCAGCGCCGGCACGAAATTGCCGTCGCGGCCGGTCATGTCGTCATTGGCGACCAGGGCGTTGAGGATCGATTCCTCCACCGCCTGGATCACCGCGTCGAAGAACGGGTCGATGTCTGCGTCGGGAATGAAATCGGCGCTGGCGATGCGGCCAGACAGCCCCAGCGCCGCGGCGGGATTGGCCGTCGAGAAGGCGAGGAAGATGTCGCCCGAACTGTGATAGCCGAAGCCGCCGGTCATGGCGACGCCGAGCGGCACACGCCGTGCCAGCCGCTTCATCTGGTGCGGCAGGAACGGCGCGTCGGTGGCGATGACGGCGATGATCGAACCCTTTTCCGCGCGCGACGTGGCTTCGCGGATCGCTGGTTCGGTGAGTTCGGGATCGGCGCGCCGGCCACGCATCGTGAAATTGTGCCGCTTGCCGAAATTCGACTGCACGAAAGCGCCGGCCGTGTAGGTGCGCCCCTGCCATGCGACGATGCGCGATGCCGTGCCCGAGCCTGCCTTGAAGCCGAAGGTGATCATGCCGGTGCCGCCGCCGACGCTGCCTTCCTCGACCGGTCCGCCGGCCGCGCCGTCGAGCGCCTCGGTGACATGCTCCGATGTCAGATGGTGGCCGTTTATGTCGTTGAGAAACCCGTCATAGGTCTCCGCCGCCACCGGCAAACCCCAGGCGCTGTCGATCGCGGCCGGCAGCACCCGGTTCATCCAGCGCAGCGTGCCGTCACGCGAAACACCGCAGGAATGCGTGTTGGTGATGGTGATCGGGAAGTTGAAAGCACCGGTTTCCTCGATGATGTGCGAGCCGGTCAGCTCGCCATTGCCGTTTTGGCTGAAGATGCCGGCGAAGACCGGCGTCGCCAGCTCGGCGCGAGGCCTGGGCAGGATGGCGGTCACGCCGGTGCGCACCGGTCCCTTGCCGACGACAAGCGCACCATCGCCTGAAATCAGCGTCGTATAGCCGACCGCGACCCCCGGCACGTCGGTGATCGCATTGAACGGCCCAGGCGTGCCGTCGAAGTCGATATTGAAGCTTCGCGCGCGCGGCTTGCCCGACGGTGTTGCCAGATGGTGCGGATTGTCGGTCATGCTCTTAGAACAAGGATCCCTGATTGCCGGGTTCTCTCGTCTTGGCAACTGGGGCCTTGGCCGCGGGCCTGGCGGCGGGCTTTGGCCGCGCCGCGCCGCTGGTTGCCACCGCATCGGCAGTGCCGTCGGCGAACTCCAGCGAAAGCGCCATACCCGACGCCACGTCCGCGGCCTGCTTGATGACGGCGCCGTCGGCATCCTTCACCAGCACGAAGCCGCGCGCCAGGACGGCCTTGTGCGACAACGTCGCCATCAGCCGGTCGGCCTGGATGATGCGGCCGCGCAACCGCTCCAGCCTAAGCAGCATCGCCTGGCCGCCGCGTCGCGTCAAAGCGGTCAGCAAATCTCTATGAACACGTTGCCGCCGTGCTGTCGGCTCGATCGTGATGCGGCCCTGCAGCAAAGCCAGTTGCTGCCTGTGCCGTTGCAGCGATGCCTTGGCGCATTTTGGCAACTGATCCGCTGCACGATTGAGTTCCGCCCGCCGGCTTCTCGCCAGAGTACGCAGCGCCCGTTGCGCACGCAAAAGATTACGGTCGTTGGTGCGCCGCGCCTCGGCAATCCGCTGCGACAGCATCGCCGGCGTCAATTTTACGGCGAAGAATCGTGCCCGCTTGCGCTCGGTGGAAACCATCAGGCCACGGCCGAGCCTCGACGTCGCTTCGTCGAGGCGCCGGCGCGGCAGCGCCAGCAATTGATCGGGCGAAGGCAGCGCACGCGCTGCTGCACGTGTTGCTTGCCGCTTGCGCTCGAAATTGCGCAGGACGGCTGCCTTGAGCCGTGCGCCGAGGCTGGCCAGCGTCGCTTCGAGGTCCGCCTTCACCGGTACGGCGATTTCGGCCGCGCCTGTCGGTGTTGGCGCCCGCACATCGGCGACGAGACCGATTGGACGCTGATCGACCT
>NZ_RZSJ01000272.1:0-7661 GCF_003998025.1 Mesorhizobium sp. M8A.F.Ca.ET.021.01.1.1 | reverse complement strand
GATAGAGCGTCATCGGCGCGCCGCCCACCTTGATGTCGACCTCCAGGCAGTCGCGCCGGAAGATGCGTTCATTGGCCTGGTTGCCAAGCGCCGCGAGTTCCGGCGTGTGCAAGCCGAACTGCTCGTAGGTGACATAGGCGTGGCTGGTCATGCGCACGAATTCGATCGGCTGTCCCTGCGCAGTCTCGTTGCGCATCATTATCGCGACATCGATGCCGCGCGAATCATTGCCCGACGTGGTGTATTTCTGGCGGTAGCCCTGCCCCACCATCTTGAACAGATAGCCGTACTCGAACGCCTTCAGCGCTTCGATGTTGTCGACCTCCTGCATGCAGATGATGTCGGCGCGGGTGGCGGCGATGGCCAGCGCCGTCAGCTGGCGCGTGTCATCGGATTGCGCGATGGCGCGCGCCTGTTCCAGCATCCTGTATTCGGCCTCGCTCTGGATATCGAACAGCGCCAGTGTCCGGTCCTCGTTGAGTTGGTTGCGATAGCCGGAAAAGTCGAACCTATTCATCAGGTTCTCGACATTGAAGGTGGCAAGGCGCAGCGACATGCGCTGACCTTTGCCTGCAAGAGCAGCGGAAGACAAGATCGCAAGACCACAAGCAGGGATCGTTTGGTCCTGACGGCGTTCGCGCCATGGTTGACGGAACCTTTCCGTTCATCCGCCGTTCAGACGCAAAGATCCACAGTGGTCCCATTCCCCTGGGTAGGGCGTGGGGCCTGTTCTCTTGGAGAAGTGCAATGAACGCGCTTTTTTCTTCCACTGTCAAATCCGGGCTGATAGCGCTTGGTATTGTCTCCGGCGTCACGGCGCCGTCCGCTGCCGGGCCGATCCTACAGCCGGATGTGTCGATCCCGGCCAGCACCGCCGCGCCAACGGTCACCCCGGTCCGCGAAGGCTGGGCCGGCGGCAACAACCGGAGTTTCAACAACGATTGGAGATGGCGCCGGTCGGGGAACTGGAACGGCCGCCACTGGAATGGCGGAGGCAACTGGAGCGGCCGTCACTGGAATGGTGGCGGCAACTGGAACCGCGGCGACGACTGGCGCTGGCGCCATGGCCGCCGCTACTATCACGGCGGCTACTACGACGATGGCGCCGCCGCGATCCTCGGCCTTGGCCTGGGTCTCGGCCTTGGCAGCATGTACAACAACTATAACAACTACGACTACTATGCGCCGGCGCCACGCCGCTACTACCGCGCGGGACGGCTTTCGAGCGCCCATGTCCGGTGGTGCTACAACCGCTACCGGTCGTACCGCGCTTACGACAACACGTTCCAGCCCTATAACGGGCCGCGCCAGCAGTGCTGGTCGCCCTATAGTTGAGCTGCCTGCGGCTGACACCAGAAATGAAAACGGCGCCACGTGGCGCCGTTTTTGGTTTTTGACCGTTCGAAGTCAGAGCAATTCCAGAAAAGTGCGTAGCGGTTTTCCATCCGGAATTGCGTAAAAACCAAGAGTTGGAGGGGCTTCGAGCGGATAGATTTCGCTCAATTCTTGGCCTTGTCCACCAGCTTGTTCTTCGAAATCCAAGGCATCATCGCGCGCAGCTTGGCGCCGACTTCCTCGATCTGGTGGCTGTCGTTGTTGCGGCGGATGCCCTTGAAGCGCGACATGCCGGCGCGGTATTCCTGCATCCATTCCGAGGTGAATTTCCCCGTCTGGATGTCCTTCAGCACGCGCTTCATCTCGGCCTTGGTCTCGGCGGTGATGATGCGCGGACCCGAGACATATTCGCCCCATTCGGCGGTGTTGGAGATCGAGTAGTTCATGTTGGCGATGCCGCCTTCATAGATCAGGTCGACGATCAGCTTGACCTCGTGCAGGCACTCGAAATAGGCCATTTCCGGCGCGTAACCGGCTTCCACCAGCGTCTCGAAGCCGGCGCGGATCAGTTCGACCAGGCCCCCGCACAGCACGACCTGCTCGCCGAACAGGTCGGTCTCGCATTCTTCGCGGAAATTGGTCTCGATGATGCCCGAACGGCCGCCGCCGACGCCGCAAGCATAGGAGAGAGCGAGGTCGAGCGCGTTGCCCGAGGCGTCCTGGTTGACGGCGACCAGGCACGGCACGCCGCCGCCCTTCTGGTATTCGCCGCGCACCGTGTGGCCGGGACCCTTCGGCGCGATCATGACCACGTCGACGGTCGACTTGGGTTCGATGAGGCCGAAATGCACGTTGAGGCCGTGCGCGAAGGCGATCGCGGCACCGTCGCGGATGTTCGGCGCGATCTCGTTCTTGTAGATGTCGGCCTGCAATTCGTCTGGCGTCGCCATCATCATCAGATCGGCCCATTTGGCGGCGTCGGCGACGCTCATCACCTTGAGCCCGTCAGCCTCGACCTTCTTGGCGGTCGCCGAGCCGGCCTTGAGGCCGATGGCGATTTCCTTGGCGCCGGAATCCTTGAGGTTGAGCGCATGCGCCCTGCCCTGGCTGCCATAGCCGATGATGGCGACCTTCTTGCCCTTGATCAGGTTGAGATCGGCATCACGATCGTAATAGACGCGCATTTTTACTTCCTTCCCGTTTTATGAAGAGGCCTTGCGGCCGTTTGTTGCTCCGAAAAGAGCGAGAAACTGCTGCGTCGCGCGGATGGCATCGCCGCCGATCGCCGCCTCAGTCAATTCCAGCCGGTCACCGAGGAGCAGACGGATCTGCACATCCCGGCCAACCAGTCCGAAAAAGGTACGGAACGCCATCTCGGCATCCGAAAATTCAAGGAGTCCCGCCTGCCGGCCGGCCTCAAGCACCGGCTTCAGCCGCTTGGCCAGGGCAAAGCGCCCATTCTCCAGCACGACGGCGCCGAGATTGTCCTTGCCCGACCCGGCATGGCCGACCGCGACACGGTTGAGCGCAATCGAGGTGTCGCTGGAGATCACTCTCAGCCAATCGGAAGCGAAACGCTCTAGGCTCGCCGCCAGCGAGGCAAGGTCAAGCCCCTTGCCGTCGACCGGAGCCACCCGGACCTTGGAGGCCTGCCACTGCACGGTTGCCGTCAAAAGCCCGTCGCGGTCGCCGAACCATTTGTAGAGGGTTTCCTTGGAACAGCTGGCGCGTCGCGCCACGGCAGTCATGGTCAGGTTGTCGCCCTCCTCGACCAGCAGCCGCAGCGCCGCGTCCAGGACGGCCTGCTGCCGCTCCGTCAGCGTCTGGCTGTTGTCGATGTCGGCGTTGGCCTGCAACACGTTCGGTTCCTGTTCGAAGGGTACAGTTCGTCGTCAAACAACAGCGTACCGTACGTTACGGTTCGGCATATTGCGCGATCCGCCATCCGACGCAAGGGGAAAAAGTAGAAATATTTGGCGGCAAAAGGCGACGGTGCGCAACAGCCGCTCAGTACTGGTCCAACCTCAATGGTCCACAGGCGGATCGCGCAGCCGGCCGAGCATCGCCGAGACCGTGTTCAGCTCAACGGTTGACAGTTTGGCGCCAACCAGGTCCACGATCGAGCGCCCGTAGACCGCCCACATCCGGCGGCGCGTCTCACGTCCCGTGGCCGTGACGCGGATGGTTTGCCCACGGCCGTCATCGGCCACCGGCAGTTTCTCGACCAGCCCGCCGGCCTCGAGCCGCGCCAGTAGCCGCGAGATGTTGTACTGGGCAAACAAGGTGCGCTCGATCAATTGAAACGGCCGCAAACCGGCCTCGCCGGCCTCGGCAAGCTCGTGCAACACGTCATACCATGCGAGCGGCGGCAGGCCGCCCTCCTTCAGCGCGTCCTCGGCGCGTTCCATCAATTGGCGCGACACCCGCATCAGGCGGGCCCAGACCTTGATGGCTTCAGGCGAAGGCATGGCTGTCTCTGTCATGGCCGAACCATACGAGGTAGATGCAATTGCATCAAGCTTGACGATCAATGCACATGCATCTACATAAATGCAACCGCATCGATATCGAGAGGCACATCCCCGTGCAACATACCGACACCCTCATTCTCGTCAGCCACCCCCTTTGCCCCTATGTCCAACGCGCCGCGATCTCGTTGGCCGAGAAGGGCGTCCCGTTCGAGCGCGTCGACATCGACCTCGCCGACAAGCCGGACTGGTTCAAGGCGATCTCGCCACTCGGCAAGGTGCCGCTGCTGCGCGTGCGGCAAGCTGGCGACGAGACGATAATCTTCGAATCGGCGGTCATCCTCGAATTCCTCGAGGAGACGCAGGCCAATCCCCTCCACCCTGCCGACCCCTATGCCCGCGCCCGGCACCGGGCTTGGATCGAATACGGCTCGGCCATCCTCAACGCCATCGGTCGCTTCTATTCAGCGCCGAGCGAGGCCGGCTTCCTCGCCGAGTCTAGTGCGCTGTCGGCGATGTTTGGCCGCCTCGAGGCTGAACTCGCGGACGATACCCCGCGGCGCGGGCCATGGTTCGCTGGCAGCCGCTTTTCCCTCGTCGATGCCGTTTACGGTCCGGTCTTTCGCTACCTCGACGCCTTCGACCGGATCGGCGATTTCGGCATCCTGGAAGGCAAGCCGCTTGTCCAGGCCTGGCGCAAGGCGTTGAGCGGCCGTCCGTCGATCAGGCAAGCCGTGGCGCCTGACTATCCGCAGCGCCTGCATGCTTTCCTGCGGGCGAAGGGGTCTTTCCTATCGAGTCTCATTCGGCAAGGCGATCCGGCCACCGCGCTTCGGCAAGCCCTGCCCGCTTGAACGGATCGATCACCGTGCCGGCCACCATCGAGGCGAGAAACCGCGGCGCCGGCGGGATTTTGGCGATCGTCGCCACCAGCCGGTCGCGGATGAAGGGCAGCGCCGCCGAATCCGACTGGTAGAAGGGCGTGAATGCCAGCGACAGTGCCTGGAAGGCCCGCACATGCCAGCGCCGCGCTCTCGCATAGGCTTCCAGCGCTGCCTCCACGCCGTCCGCTCGCGCCAGCGCATGGCTGAGCGCGGCGGCGTCGAGCAGCGCCATGTTGGCGCCCTGGCCAAGCTGTGGGCTGGTCGAATGCGCGGCGTCGCCGATCACGGCCAGCCGCCGGCCAGCCGGAAATTTCATCGTATGGTGGCCGTAGCGGGCCAGCGAGAGCTGGTCGAAACTGTCGATCTGGCCGGTGAACGCCTCGGCCTGCGGCCACAGCCGCAACACCCGCTCCTTCCAGGCATCGATGCCGAGGTTGCGCACGGCATCGGCATCCGCCGGTTTCAGGCTCCAGAAGAAAGCCGCCATCCTTTCGGCATCGGGTTCCGGCCGGCCGATCGGCAGCACACCGATCATCACGCTGGCCTTGTCGTAGCGCTGCAAGAGCGCGTGCTCGTCAAAGCCCTCGCCTCGCCAATCCAGCGATGCCCAGAACGCGCCATAGGTGAGTGGTCGTGGTGCCGCGGCATTGCCGGCGCATTGCCGCAGTTTCGAGCGTGCGCCGCTGGCATCGACGACCAGATCGAACGGCCCTGCCTTTCGCCCGCCGCTGCGGATCAGCGTTGCCCGTTCGCCGGTTTCCAGGGTCTCGATTTCGACGCCGGTTTCGATGGCGATGGTCTCACGCCCGGCAGCGCGGAACAGCACGCCGAACAGGGCAGCCCGGTGCACCGCCAGGCCGAAGCGGCCGCCCTGCTGGGCGTCGTAGCGGACATCGAGCACGGTGCGGCCGGTCGAGGCATCGGCGCCATGCAGCCGGTCGATCCGGGCACCAAGTGCCATGACATCATCGAGCAGGCCGAGATCGGCCAGCACCGTCAGCCCGGTCGGCTGCAGGATCAGGCCGGAGCCGACCGGCCTGGGTTCCTCGAAGCGTTCGAAGACGGTGACCCTGTGGCCGGCGCGCTTGAGGTAAAGCGCCATGGCCAGCCCTGCCGGACCGGCGCCTGCAATTGCGATGTCGTAGGAAATGCCGATGCCCCCAAGCCGAACTGGCCGGACAATCCTTCAGCGGCCGGGCGAAATCAAGTCGCCGCGCCGCCCACTGTCCGGTTGTTCAAGCCTGGCGCGTCGAAGGCAGTGCGCGCGTCGCGCACCGCGTCATGGTTGTTTTCAGCCCACTGCAACAAATACTGCAAAGCGTCGAACATCGAGCGCCCGAGGTCGGTCAGGCTGTATTCGACACTCGGCGGCTTGGTCGGAAACACTTCGCGACGCACATAGCCGTCGCGCTGCAGATCGTAGAGCGTCTGGGTCAGCATGCGCTGCGAAATGTCGGGAACCAGCCGCCGCAGCTCGCCGAAGCGATAGGGCTGCTCAGCCAAGGCCGCCGTCAACAGCGAACTCCATTTGCCATTGAGCCCCTGGATGACGTCGCGGACCGGGCAATCGGCGATGCTTCCGCCGTCGGTCATCGCTTTGTAGACTTCGAGTTTGGATCTCAGATTGACGGTTCGGCTGTCCATGACTGGTTCCCTGCCTGTGCCTACCTCCCCAAAAACTGCCTTCTTTACGGCATCGGGTCAATTCCTATTTTAGTGCTGGTCTCTTTTTGAGACCACCACTCGAACCGCCCTTCCGGCGCAAAGTCAGGATCCCCCATGACCGCAACTCTTCTCGTCACCGGCGCGTCCGGCCAGCTCGGCCGCAGCGTCATCAACCATCTACTGGACACGTTCGAGATACCGGCGGCCCGAATCATCGCCACGACCCGCACGCCCGCCAATCTTGCCGACCTGTCAGCGCGCGGCGTCACTGTTCGCGAGGCCGACTTCGACGATCAGGCCTCGCTTGCCAAAGCCTTCGCCGGCGCCGACCGGGCGCTCATCATTTCGACCAACGAGCTGGCGATCCAGGGAAAGCGGCGCGAACAGCAGCTCGCGGCGGTCGCTGCGGCCAGCAAGGCAGGCGTCGGCCACCTGCTTTACACCTCGATGCCCAACACCGAGCCGGGGTCGCCGGTGCTCTTCGCGCCCGACCACTACGACACGGAACAGGCGATCAAGGCGAGCGGCATTCCCTACACGATCTTCCGCAATGGCTGGTACGACGAGAACCTGTTCATGGCGATGCCGCAAATCCTCGCATCGGGCCAATGGTATACGTCCGCGGCCGATGGCGCCATTTCCTACGGCGCGCGGAGCGATCTGGCCGCGGCCATAGCCGCGGGGCTGGCTTCGGACGACACCGAAAGCACGACTTACACGCTGACTGGCCCCAAGGCCTATACACCAGCCGAAGTCGCCGCACTGGTCACCGAAGTCACCGGCAAGCCGATCCAGGTCGTCCAGCTCTCCGACGAAGCGCTGACCGAGGGAATGAAGGCGGCCGGGCTTCCCGAGCCGATCGCCAAGCTCCTGGTGTCCTTCGATGCTGCCACACGCGCCGGCGACCTTGGCATGGTAACGGACTCGGTGGAGACCCTTTCCGGCCGGAAGTCGGTACCGCTGAAGCAGTTTCTCAAGGCCAACAAGGCCGCGCTGGCCGGCTGAAATCCGCGCGGCGGGAAGGCTTTCTCCCGCCGCGCTATTTCGGGGTCTTGACCAGCCCAAGCCGAACCAGGCTTGCTCCGGTGGCGGCCAGGGCATCCTCGCGCGAGCGCGGCGCCCAGCCGAGCATGCGCACCGCCTTGGCGTTGGTGGCGTTCTTGACCTTGCCGAGTTCCGTCACCAGCTGCGCGGCTTCCGCGTTGAACAACCCCACCACCCGCACCAGCCAATCGGGAAGCTCCCGCGTCGAGACACGCGAGGCGGCCGCGCCGAGCCGCGTCTTCACGGCCTGCGCGATCTCCCGCAC
>NZ_RZSJ01000271.1:0-7661 GCF_003998025.1 Mesorhizobium sp. M8A.F.Ca.ET.021.01.1.1 | reverse complement strand
GCCTTGAGCCGCTCCGCCCAGATCCTGGAATTTCTCGACCTCGCCGCCGTTCGCGATCGTCTTGCCGGCACGCTGCCCTATGGATTGCAGAAACGGGTCGAACTCGCCCGGGCGCTGGTGGCGGAACCGCGCCTGCTGCTGCTCGACGAACCGATGGCCGGCATGACAGCGAGTGAGAAAAGCGAAATGGCTGATTTCGTCCGCGCCGCGCGCGACCGCTTTGCCACCACGGTCGTCCTGATCGAGCATGATGTCGGCGTCGTCATGGGCCTGTCCGACCGTATCGCCGTTCTGGACTATGGCCGCAAGATCGCTGACGGCACCCCCGAAGAGGTCCGCAACGACCAGCGCGTCATCGATGCCTATCTCGGCATCGCCTCCGACAATGAGGCCCTCTCCTGTGATGAAGGAAGGGCGGGCATATGATCGCCGATTTCGACTACCAGTTTTTCATCGAAGTGCTCGTCGGCGGCCTGCTGTCGGGCGTCATGTATTCGCTGGTCGCGATCGGCTTCGTGCTGATCTACAAGACCTCGGGCGTGCTCAACTTCGCCCAAGGCGCGATGCTGCTGTTCGCCGCACTGACTTTCGTCAGTCTTGTCGAACGCGGTGTTCCGTTTGCACTGGCATTGGTGGCAACCTTCGCCATCATGGTGGTGATCAGCATCGCCATCGAGCGCACGGTGCTCAGGCCGCTCACCAACAAGCCGCCGATTACCCTGTTCATGGCGACGCTTGGCCTGTCCTACATCATCGAGGGCGCTGCCCAATTGATCTGGGGTACGCAGGTCCACGGTCTCGACCTCGGCATCGAGGACGTGCCGCTGGAAATCGGCGGCGTGCTGATCAGCCAGTTCGACATCTTCGCGGCGGTGGTCGCGGCCGGCATGGTTGTCGTGTTGTCGCTGTTCTTCCGCTACACCCGCATCGGCCTCGCCTTCCGCGCCGTCGCCGACGACCAGTTCGCCGCACTCGCGGTCGGCCTCAGGCTGCCGCTGATCTGGGCGACCGTCTGGGCGGCGGCCGGCCTCGTCGCGCTGGTCGCCGGGCTGCTCTGGGGTGCCCGCCTCGGCGTGCAGTTCTCGCTGTCGCTGGTGGTGCTCAAGGCGCTGCCGGTGCTGGTGCTGGGCGGCTTCGATTCCATCCTTGGCGCCATTGCCGGCGGGCTCCTGATCGGCGCCAGTGAGAAGCTCGCCGAGGTCTATATCGGCGACTATTTCGGCGGCGGCATCGAGAGCTGGTTCGCCTATGTCGTCGCGCTGGTCTTCCTCTTGATCCGTCCCTCCGGCCTGTTCGGCCAGAAGCTCGTGGAAAGGGTCTGACCATGGCCGCTATTGCAGCCGACTTCTCCGCGCCGGTGCTGCCGAAATGGATCGCGCCCGTCCTGTTGCTTGCCTTCGCCTATGGCGTCGTGCCGCTGATCGGATCGAGCTATTTGTTCGAGGCCATACTGCTGCCGTTCCTGGCGCTCGGTCTCGCCGGTGTGGGGTTGAACATCCTCACAGGCTATGCCGGCCAGGTCTCGCTGGGCAGCGCCGCCTTCATGGCGGCCGGCGCCTTCGCCGCCTATAATTTCAACTTGCGCGTCGAGGGCCTGCCGCTGATCGGCAGTATCGTTCTCGCCGGCATCGTCGCCGCTTCGATCGGCATCGTCTTCGGCCTGCCGAGCCTGCGGTTGAAGGGCTTTTATCTCGCCGTCTCGACGCTTGCCGCACAGTTCTTCGTGCAATGGGCGCTGACCAAGTTCAGTTGGTTCTCGAACAACTCCGCCTCCGGCGTCATAGACGCGCCGAGGCTTTCGATAGGAGGCTTCGCGCTCGACGGCGCCGTCGGCCGCTATCTCTTCGCGTTGACCATCGTCAGCATCCTCACCTTCCTTGCCTATCGGCTGGTCAGTTCGCAGACGGGACGAAACTTCATCGCCATCCGCGACAATGAAACCGCCGCCCGCATCATCGGCATACCGGTGCTGAAGACCAAGCTGCTGGCATTCGCCATCTCCTCCTTCATCATCGGCGTCGCCGGCGTCATCTGGGCCTTCGCTTATCTCAGGACAGTCGAGCCTGATGGCTTCGACCTCGACCGCTCGTTCCAGATCCTGTTCATCATCATCATCGGCGGCCTGGCCTCGATCCGTGGCGCCTTCTTCGGTGCCGCCCTCATCGTCGTGTTCCCGCTCGCCCTGTCGCGCCTTGGCGGCTTCCTGCTTGGAGACGTCTTTGACTCGGGCGTGCTCGACATGAGCCAGCGCATCGTGCTCGGCGCCCTCATCATCCTGTTTCTGATCCTGGAACCCGATGGGCTGGTGGCCCTGTGGGACAGGGTCCGAAGACGGCTCCTGTTCGCCTGGCAGTCGACCTGAGCCCCGCATTCACGCCTGAAAATGAACCAGAGGCCGAACCCAAGACGGCCCATACCGGGAGTACCCCAACCATGACCTTCCTCAGCACACTCAAGGCGGCAGCTTTGTCCGCGGCGATGATCGTGTCGGTGGCCTTGCCATCAGCCCATGCCGACGAACAATATTTCCCGCTGCAGAGCTATCGCGTCGGGCCTTATGCGGCCGGCGGCACCGGCTTCTTCGGCGGCTTCATCGACTATCTCAACCTCATCAACATCCGCGACGGCGGCGTCAACGGCGTCAAGCTGACCTGGGACGAATGCGAGACCCAGTATGAGGTCGAGCGCGGCGTCGAATGCTATGAGCGCCAGAAGAGCCATGCCGGCGCGGCCGCCTGGAACCCGCTCTCGGTCGGCATCGCCTACGCCATGATCGACCGCATCACCGCCGACAAGGTGCCGCTGATAACGGTCAACCACGGCCGCACCGATTCCACCGACGGGCGTGTTTTCCCCTACGTCTTCCCGCTGCTGCTCAACCCCTACAGCGAGACGTCGGGCATCGTGAACTACATCGCCTCGAAGGAGGGCGGCATCGACAAGCTCAAGGGCAAGAAGATCGTCGTGCTCTATCACGGCTCGCCCTATGGCAAGGAGACCATACCGATCTACGAACTGCTGGCGCAGAAATACGGCTTCGCCGTGCAGCAGATCGAAGTGCCGCATCCCGGCAACGAGCAGCAGTCGCAGTGGCTGACCATCCGCCGCGCCAAGCCTGATTTCGTCGTCCTGCGCGGCTGGGGCGTCATGAACCCGGTGGCGCTGAAGACCGCCGTTAAGGTCGGCTACCCCGTCGATCACATCGTCGGCAATGTCTGGTCGAACTCGGAAGAGGACGTCATTCCCGCCGGCGACGCCGCCAAGGGCTACACCGCCATCACCACCCAGGCTTCGGGCAATTCCTATCCCGTGGTGAAGGAAATCGTGAAGACCGTCTACGGCGCCGGCAAAGGCAACCTCGAGGACAAGTCCCGTATCGGCTCGGTCTACCACAATCTCGGCATCGTCAACGGCATTCTCAACGTCGAGGCGATCCGCGTCGCCCAGGAGAAGTTCGGCCACCGCACGCTGACCGGCGACGAGGTCCGCTGGGGTTTCGAGCATCTCAAGCTCGATCCGGCCAAGGTCGAGGCGCTCGGCGCCAAGGACCTGTTCCACTCGATCAATGTCAGCTGGGACAACCATGAGGGCGAGGGCTACGTCACCTTCCAGCAGTGGGACGGCAAGAAGTGGAACGTCGTCTCCGACTGGATCGCCCCGGACTGGGCGCTGCTGCGGCCGATTATCGAAAAGTCCGCCGAAGCCTATGCCGCCGAGAAGGGCATCAAGCTACGCACCGCCGACGATGCCAACGCAGTGACCACCAACTGATCAACAGGCCGGGTGCCGCGGATGCCTTCCGCGGCGCCGGGCCGGTTCGGTTCCGACAAGTACGGAAGACAGTCATGCCCGACACCGAAATCATCCTTGCTGTCGACGCGGTCCACGCCACCTACAACCACGCCATCACGGCGCTGCACGGCGTCAGCTTCGAGATCAGGCGCGGTGAGATCCTGGCGCTGCTCGGCGCCAATGGCGCGGGCAAGACCACCACGCTGAAGGCCGTCTCCAACCTGCTGCCGGCCGAACGGGGCCAGGTCAACGCCGGCACCATCCGCTATGAGGGCTCGGATGTCGCGCGCCGCAAGCCCGGCGATCTGGTGCGTGCCGGCCTGGTGCCGGTACTGGAAGGCCGCCACTGCTTCAAGAGCCTCACCGTCGAGGACAATCTGGTCGCCGGCGGCATCGGCCGCGGCGGCCGCCGCGCCGAGATCAGCGCCGACCTCGAACGGATCTATGCCTTTTTCCCACGTCTGAAGGAAAAGCGCCGGACCTTGTCGGGCCTGACCTCTGGCGGCGAACAGCAGATGACGGCAATAGGCCGGGCGCTGATGTCGCGGCCGCGCTTGCTCGTGCTGGACGAACCGTCGATGGGGCTCGCCCCGCTCATCGTGCAGGATATTTTCCAGACGTTGAGGAAACTCAACAGCGAGACCGGCCTGTCGATCCTGGTCGCCGAGCAGAACTCGGCGGTAGCACTTCGCTATGCCGACCACGCCACCGTGCTCGAAAACGGCGTCTCCGTGCTCTCCGGCACAGCCGCCGATCTCCGCCAGCGCGAGGATATCAGGGCGCTCTATCTCGGCCAGCAGCCGACGCCCGCCCCCAAGTCCCCCCATCTCCATGCCGTTGCCTGAACCGAAATTTGAAGGAGCAATGAAATGACCGTCTCGACCGTCAAGACCGACCATGCTTCCGCCGCCGTACCGCCGGTCGCAAGGCCCTCGGCGCCGGCACATATCATCAGGGACGACGCCGAAGCGATCGCCGTCGCCCACGCTCTGGCCGCCGAATTCGTCAAGGATTCGTCGAAGCGCGACCGCGAGCGAATTTGGCCGGTAGCCGAACTCGACGCCTTTTCGCAAAGCGGCCTCTGGTCGATCAACGTGCCCAGGGCATTCGGCGGTCCCGAAGTCTCCTATGCAACGCTGGCCAAGGTGATCGAGATCATCTCGGCGGCCGATTCTTCGATCGGCCAGGTCGCGCAGAACCATCTCGGCGTCGTCGCCGCCATCCGCACCGTCTCCGACATCGAGCAGCAGAAGCTGCTTTTCGCCGAGGCGCTGAAGGGCACGCGGTTCGGCAACGCCTTTTCCGAGTTCGGCTCCAAACGCGCCGCCGATTTCGAAACCCGCTTCACCGATGCCGGCGACCATGTCGTCGTCAATGGCCGCAAATTCTATTCCTCTGGCGCGCTGCTCGCCCATCTGGTGCCGATCGTCGCGCTCGATGACGAGGGCCGTGCCTGGTATGCTATCGCCGATCGCGGCGCGCCGGGCCTGACGGTCGTCGACGACTGGTCGAGCTTCGGCCAGCGCACGACGCTGTCGGGCACTGTCATCATCGACAATGTCAAGGTGCCGAAGACGCATCTGGTGCCCGGCTACAAGGGCTACGACAAGCCGACCGCCGACGGCGCCATCTTCCAGATCATCCAGGTGGCGGTGGATACCGGTATCGCCCAGGCGGCGATCGACGAGACGGTCCACTTCGTCAGGACCAGGAGCCGCGCCTGGATCGACAGCGGTGTCGACAATGCCTGGGACGATCCCTACACCATCCAGGCGATCGGCGACCTGACGCTGCGCCTGCACGCGGCGCAGGCGCTGCTCGAAAAGGCTGGCCACGCGATCGACAAGGCGGTGGCCGAGCCGACCGCCGAGATCGTGGCGCACGCCCAGATCGTCACCGCGGAAGCAAAAATCCTGTCGACCGAGATCGCCATTGCGGCGACGAACAAGCTGTTCGAACTGGCCGGCACGCGCTCGACATTGGCCGAGCACAATCTCGACCGCCATTGGCGCAACGCCCGGACGCACACGCTGCACGATCCGGTGCGCTGGAAATATTCGATCCTCGGCAAATATTTCCTCAATGGCGAGAATCCGCCGCTGCACGCCTGGAGCTGATTTCCCACCGGCGGCCGGACGCGCGCCATCGTCGATACGGTCATCGCCAAGTGATTTCGCCCTGCCGGTTACCCCCTTCGGGGTGCCGGTGGCGGGGAAAGCTTACGCGCAATTTACGACCATCGGCTACACCGGTTCCTGTCTGATTCGCCCGGGACAGGAACATCATGAGCAAAGCCCTCACATCCTTCGCACTGGTCGCGGTGCTGACCGCCTTGCTCATGGCGCTCAGCCTGGCGGTGGCCAGGCACGGCTATCCCTATGGCGCCATCGGTGTGAGACGGCTTGACGGCATCGCCGATGCCGGCACGTTCATTCCACTTGCCGCGGTCTATTTCTTCAGCGCCCTGCTGATGATGCTCCTGCCGATCAGGGCAGCCAGCATTGTGCTGACCAACGCCGCGGACGCGATCTTCTGGACCGTCATCGTACTGTTTGCGGCTATCCTTGGCTGCCTCGTCGCCAGATGGGCTTTCGGTCAGCGGGATGTCTTGTGGGCGGTGCTGAACTGGCGTTTCCTGTTTGCGGCCGCGATCATCGGCTGCCACTTCGTCATGAACGAGCTGCGCCGCAACGTGCTGCTGCGCAGCCTGTTCTTCGTGATCTTTGCCGTCGCGACGCTGGCCTGCCTGTTCTGGTCTTTCACGCTCTGAGCGTGAATGTCGCCGCCTGCCTAACTCGGTGATTCGGCGGCGATGTTGGCGGCAGCCGTCTCCATCCACGTCCAGAGATAGGCGGCGAGACCGCGATCGACGTGGATGCGCAGCTTGCCGTCATGGCGATAGACGATGGCGCTGATGCCGGCGAAGGATAGCGCCGCGCTGGCACTTGGCTGCCTTGGGTGGAGCGTCGTTCCACGCGCGATGAAAGCATCGAGTGCCGGGCCTTCGGCCTCGAACACCTGCAGCCCGGCGCCGATCGCCGTCACCGCGAAGCCTTCCGCGTGCCAACCGGCGGCAAGGGCAAGCGGCGTGTTCGACACGGCGAGCAGCCGGTCGCGCGCCAGCCGCGCGCCATAGCGGTCGCCCTGAGCCGCGCCAAGGGCGCCCACGCCAGTCCCGTCCATGTCGGACAGGCGAGCCCAGGCGTCGAGGTCGCCGCTGACCAATATCTGGTCGAGGCCAGGGACAGCGCGCACCGCCAGGCCGGGTGAATTGATGGTCGCCGACGGCCAGTCCGGCGCGACAGACCATTTTTCCGCGAGATCACGCATTGAGCCGGTCTCCCGACGGGTCGTAGGCGCAAGGGGCGGCGATCGTCGCCGTCCCGAGCTTGCCGAGATGTTGGATTTCGATCGTTTCGCCGTGCCGCGCCGCACCCCGTTCGATCAGGCCAAGCGC
Organism: Mesorhizobium sp. M8A.F.Ca.ET.021.01.1.1; assembly: GCF_003998025.1. NCBI lineage: Bacteria > Pseudomonadati > Pseudomonadota > Alphaproteobacteria > Hyphomicrobiales > Phyllobacteriaceae > Mesorhizobium > Mesorhizobium sp. M8A.F.Ca.ET.021.01.1.1. Next base: position 412 of record NZ_RZSJ01000271.1, on the reverse strand, counting down.
AATCGGCTGGCCGAGGGTGGGGCTCTGATAACTGGAGGTGACAAAGCCCTGACTGTGCAGTCTGCCATCGCTCCGCTTGACGCCATGCGCGCCGGTTGGCAGAGGCGCTTCGCCTTGCGGCACCGTCAGGCCTACAAGCTGCAGGCGGTCGCCGCGCGAAGCCTCCTCGGTGAACAGCGAGCGGCGGCCGACGAACTCGCTCTGGCGCTTCGTCCGGGGACCCGCCACACCGAGATCGTGCGGCAGCGTGGTGCCGTCAGTGTCCTTGCCGATGACGATGAAGCCCTTCTCGGCACGCAGGATCATCAGTGCTTCGAGCCCGATGAGAACGGCATCGAACGCCTGGCCGGCCTGGCGCAGATGCGCCCACAAAGGTTCGGCGCGGTCGGCCCGGATAGAGACTTCATAGCTC
>NZ_RZSJ01000270.1:0-7696 GCF_003998025.1 Mesorhizobium sp. M8A.F.Ca.ET.021.01.1.1 | reverse complement strand
GGTGGGAGGCGTCTATCAGCATTTTGTTGGGCATTATTTCGTTTCCCCCCGGCAGCCGTCAGCCGCAGCTGGCGGGGCAAAGCCCGCTGCTGTGTGTCTGGATGAGAGTGGGTGCCGGATAATTGAACGTCCGCCGGACGGTGCCTGCGTGTCATGGCGGTGCCGCCCGCAGCCATATTGGCGCGGTTTGATGCGGACGTTTCCATGATTGCGCTTGAAGCCATCGTCACCAGCAGAACCTTTTGAACCAAAGCCCGGAAACCGGACCAGCTTGTTTGCTCATACAGAGCCGGCGCGGGAACAACCCGGCCGTTTTCCTCACGCAGGCGATTCCCCCGCCACGGGAGCACACCTGCGAAATTCGTCGCAATCACCTGAAGCCTTTTCGCGTGAAGCGAAAGGAGCCGCCTTTCATCTGACCCTGTAGCAGGAAGCTGCGGAGGAGGGCGGTTCCAGGATTGCAGTGATCCACCATCGCTTTTATGATTTGGCGGGTTGGAAGGCAACCCCGATTTCCGATGCCGGCAAAAAGTGGTTCCGTAGCGTAAGCCTGGTCCGAACCTTGCATGAAAAGGCTTGGTTAACCTTCTCTGGATACCAATCGTTAATCGAATTCGCGGCCTGACCGGCGTGTCGATGAAATGAACGGGCGCAGGGCGCCAAACCGGGAGCGACTGGAAGAGAGATGGGACTGGCGGACTTCACAGACAAGGGATGTCGTGTTGGCGGCCAGAGTCTCCGTGTCTTCTGCCTCGTGTTATTGGTGGTGTTTTCGTCTGCCTTTTCCACGCTTGCCAGCGCCGCCGACACGACGCTTGTGGCGAGGGGCTACAAAATGGCCGGCGATGCCACCAGGATGCGCATCGTCATGGATTTCGATCGCGAGCCTGACGTCAAATGGTTCCTGCTGCGCGGGCCCAATCGCCTTGTCATCGATCTTGCGAACACCCGATTTGCCGTAGATGCCAAGGATTTGAAGCCGCGTGGCCTGGTCAAGGGTGTGCGGCTGGGCGAACTCGGCGAGGGCGTCGCGCGGCTGATTCTGACCGGCAAGGGACCATTCGCCGTCGACAAGCTCGATGTGCTCAAGAATGAGGACGGAACCGGCTACCGCATTGCCGTCGACATGTCGGCGGCCTCCGAACGTGAATTTGATGCCGCCCTTGCCAACCAGGCGCTGACCACCGGTTCCACGGTTTCGACCGACAAGGGCGGCCGGGTCGGCACCGGACCTGTCTCCAATCCGGGCCACCGGTTCACCGTCGTCATCGACCCCGGCCATGGCGGCGTGGACGGCGGTGCCGAAGGCCTGAACGGCACCATCGAGAAGAACGTCACGCTGGCCTTTGCCACGGAACTGCGCGACAAGCTCGCGGCGGTCGGCAGATACGATGTCTTCATGACCCGTGATACCGATGAATACCTGCGCCTGGACGACCGCGTGCGCATCGCCCGCCAGCATGAGGCCGATCTGCTGATTTCGATCCATGCCGACACGATCAGCGTCAAGGGTATCCGCGGCGCCACTGTCTATACGGTCTCCGACAAGGCTTCCGATCCGGAAGCACAGGCGCTTGCCGACCGTGAAAATCTGTCCGACCAGTTCGCCGGCATGGTCATCAAGGACGACAACAAGGAAGTGACCGACATCCTGATCGACCTGATCCGGCGCGAGACGCACACTTTCTCGATGAGTTTTGCCCATACTTTGGTCGGTCAGCTCTCGACAAGCGTCGGCCTTATCAACAATCCGCAGCGTTCGGCCGGGTTCAAGGTGCTGAAGGCCCCGGACGTGCCGTCCGTGCTGGTCGAGCTCGGCTATCTCTCCAACGCCAAGGACGAGGCGCAACTGCTCGACACCGAGTGGCGCGGCAAGGCAGCGCAAAGTATCACCAACGCCGTCGCATTGTTCGCTTCCGCGCGCGCCGGGCCTGGAACCGGAGGTTGACGATACCCGCGGCGCCTGCAACCAGGCGGCGTTGCGGGATGACAACACCCGGTGCTTTTTATTTCCGGCTTGCGGCCGCGAAACGCGGCCCTGCCGTATTTTGTCCACATGGTGGCGACATGGGTTTTCGATTGCGGATTGGGACCGGCTCGAAAGCTTGCGTGGAAGGCGGCTTCGTTTAGGAAATTCCCGAACCAAGGACTGGAGCGGGTATGATTCGTCTCATTGGCTATTTCTTCGGCATCGGCACGACGCTGGCCCTCCTGGCCGCGGCGGGCGTTGCCCTCTACATCGGCCATGTGGCAAAGGATCTGCCCGACTACGAAGTGCTGGCCAAGTACGAGCCTCCAGTGACCACCCGTATCCATGCCTCGGATGGCGCGCTGATGGCGGAGTATGCACGAGAAAGGCGCCTGTATTTGCCAATCCAGGCCATCCCGGATCGCGTCAAGGCTGCCTTCCTGTCCGCGGAGGACAAGAACTTCTACAGCCACCCTGGTGTCGACATAACGGGGTTGGGCAGAGCGGTGATGACTTACGTTTCGGGTGGCCCCATGCAGGGCGGCTCGACGATCACCCAACAGGTTGCCAAGAACTTCCTGCTCACCAACGAGCGCTCCCTGGAGCGCAAGGCCAAGGAAGCCATCCTTTCGTTTCGCATCGAGCAGGCCTATTCCAAGGATCGTATCCTTGAGCTCTATCTCAATGAGATTTTCTTCGGCTTCAACGCCTATGGCGTTGCCGGTGCGGCACTGACCTACTTCGATAAATCGGTGAACGAGCTGACCGTGGCCGAGGCCGCCTATCTGGCATCGCTCCCGAAAGGCCCGGCCAACTATAATCCCTTCAAGCACGCCGACCGGGCAATTGAACGGCGAAACTGGGTGATCGGCCAGATGGTCGAAAACGGTTACGTTACGCCCGAAGAGGGCGCGAAGGCGAAGGCCGAGCCGCTTGGCGTTGCTCCGCGCCGCACCGGCTCCTACCTTTTCGCCGGCGAGTATTTCACGGAAGAGGTTCGTCGGCAGATCATCGCCCGCTACGGCGAGAACGCCCTTTATGAGGGCGGGCTGTCGATTCGCACCACCCTTGACCCGAAGGTCCAGCTCATTGCCCGCAAGGCGATGCAGAACGGATTGATGAAATACGATACTCTGCGCGGCTATCGCGGGCCGGTGAAGACGATCGACGTCTCCGGCGACTGGGGTGTGCCATTGGGCGCCGTCAAGGGGCTGGAAGACGTTCCCGAGTGGTCGCTTGCCGTCGTGCTCGACAGTTCGGCATCCGGCCTGTCGATCGGCCTCCAGCCCGCGCGCCAGGCGTCGGGCGACATCGTCAAGGACCGCGTCGAAGGCACCGTCAGCAAGGACGACATGGGTTTCGCCATGCGCCATCTGGTCGATGGCAAGACGGTCAAGGCAAAGTCGCCGGCCGACGTGCTGAGGCCCGGCGACGTCATCTTCGTCCAGAAGAACGACGGTTCCGACAATGCCTACAGCTTGCGCCAGGTTCCCGAGGTGGAAGGCGGCCTGATCGCGATGGATCCGCACACCGGCCGCGTGCTGGCCATGGTCGGAGGTTTCTCTTATTCGCAGTCCGAATTCAACCGCGCCACCCAGGCCATGCGCCAGCCGGGCTCCTCGTTCAAGCCGATCGTCTATTCGGCCGCGCTCGACAATGGCTATACCCCGGCCTCGGTGATCATGGACGGACCGATCACCATCCAGAGCGGCAACACCACCTGGACGCCGAAGAACTATGACGGCACGGTCGCCGGTCCGGCAACGCTGCGCTCAGGTATCGAGAAGTCGCGCAACCTGATGACGGTGCGCCTTGCCAATGACATGGGCATGAAGCTGGTCGTCGAATATGCCGAGCGCTTCGGCGTCTATGATCATCTGGCGCCATATCTGCCGATGGCGCTGGGTTCGGGCGAGACGACCGTCATGCGCATGGTTTCGGCCTATTCGATCATGGCCAATGGCGGCAAGTCGATCAAACCGTCGCTGATCGATCGCATCCAGGACCGCTACGGCAAGACGGTGTTCAAGCAGGATGAGCGTGGCTGCGAAGGCTGCAACGCGCCTGAATGGAAGAACCAGCCGGAGCCGGAACTGGTCGACAATTCCGAGCAGGTGCTCGATCCGATGACCGCCTACCAGATCACCTCGATGATGGAAGGTGTCGTCCAGCGCGGCACCGGCGCCACCATCGGCGAGCTTGGCCGCCACATCGCCGGCAAGACCGGCACCACCAACGACGAGAAGGACGCCTGGTTCATCGGTTTCACGCCGAACCTCGTGGTCGGCCTCTACATGGGCTACGACACGCCGCGCGGCCTTGGCCATGGCGCCACCGGCGGTGGTCTTGCGGCCCCGATCTTCAAGGATTTCATGCGCGTGGCGCTGGACGGCACGCCCAATGTCGACTTCAAGCTGCCTGACGGCATGAACCTGATCGCCATCAACCGCAAGACCGGCATGCGCGCATCCTCGGGCGATCCCGGCACCATCATCGAGGCCTTCAAACCGGGCACCGGCCCCGCCGACAGCTACTGGGTGATCGGCATGGGCGCCGATGGCTCCAACGCTTCCGGCGGCGCCCTGTCGCCGCAGGCCAACCAGGCCATCCAGGACGGCGGCGGCGGCCTTTACTGACGAATTCAAACGTCCAAATGGGTCAGCCTCGGGCTGGCCCATTTCGCTTTACACATGGCGGCACCGTCCCTATGTATCGCGCCGACCGAAGCGTCATTCAGCAACAGGACAAAATATCAGGCCATGCGCGCGGAAACGCAGAATATTGTCGACGAGATCAGGCAGGCGATAACCCTGCTGAGGAGGCATCTTTGACTGGGATCAGGCCATAAAGCGGCTTGAATACCTGAACGTGCGAGCCGAGGACGCCAGCCTCTGGAACGAACCGCTGGAAGCGCAGAAGCTAATGCGCGAACGCCAGGGCCTCGAGGAAGGCATCGCGGCGGTCAAGGGCCTGACGCAGGCGCTGGAAGACAATATCGGCCTGATCGAGCTCGGCGAGGAAGAGGGCGACGAAGGCGTCATCGCCGAGGCTGAGGCCGCGATCCGTTCGATGCAGGGCGAGGCCAAGGCCCGCCAGGTCGAGACGTTGCTCTCGGGCGAGGCCGACGCCAACGACACCTATCTCGAAATCCATGCCGGCGCCGGCGGTACCGAAAGCCAGGACTGGGCCTCGATGCTGTTGCGCATGTATACGCGCTGGGCCGAGCGCCGCCGCTTCAAGGTCGAGGTGCTGGAAGTGCATGACGGCGAAGAGGCGGGCATCAAATCCGCCACCTTGCTGATCAAAGGGCACAATGCCTATGGCTGGTTGAAGACCGAATCCGGTGTCCATCGCCTGGTGCGTATTTCGCCCTATGACAGCAATGCGCGCCGCCATACGTCCTTCTCCAGCGTCTGGGTCTATCCTGTCGTCGACGACAGGATAGAGATCGACGTCTCCGAATCCGACGTGCGCATCGATACCTATCGTTCGTCCGGCTCGGGCGGCCAGCACGTCAACACCACCGATTCGGCCGTGCGCATCACCCATATCGCCACCGGCATTGCCGTCGCATGCCAGGCCGAACGCTCGCAGCACAAGAACAAGGCCAAGGCCTGGGAGATGCTGCGCTCGCGCCTCTACGAGGAAGAGCTGAAGAAGCGCGAAGCGGTCGCCAACGCGACCGAGGCCTCGAAAAGCGATATCGGCTGGGGTCACCAGATCCGTTCCTACGTGCTGCAGCCCTATCAGCTGGTCAAGGATCTGCGCACCGGCGTCGAAAGCACCAGCCCGTCGAGCGTGCTCGACGGCGATCTCGACGACTTCATGGAAGCCTCGCTTTCGCAACGCATCGAGGGCGGCGCGGGCGAAGCGGTGGCGGATCTGGACTAGAATCCGGCATATCTTGAGGCGGGGATCGAACGGGATAAGTGCACCCTTGCCGAAGGGCCCCACAGGCTGATCCATTTCGGCGACGAGAGCAGCCATGATACGCATTGCAGCCGTTCCGGCTTGTTGCTCTATTCGCTCGTCTGCGACGGCGCCGATGTCCACGTCGCCATGGGCACGCTGGCTGACGATCCAACGATTCGGCCGACGGCGCATATCTAGTCGGCTCCAAGGCGCCGTGGTTCACCATCGCCGACGACCCGCCGCAATAGCCGTCCCGGACGCATAGCCGGAACCAATCAGTCCCGGAATTCGTTGACTGCCATCTTGCAGACCCGGCGATGTCAACCTTCTGTTTACCAAGCCGGCGCACCCTTTAGAGCTGACTTATCGGCGCTCGGCTGCACCGCAGCCGAAGCAATTTCTTGCGCCGACCAAGGAATCAGCCCAGCATTCGGGCTGTAACAGAAGCATTTATGGCCGGACGCGGCATATCTGCGAGCTGACGATACGGCCACTGGGAAGACACGTTCCGGGAACGGGCAAGCGCAACGCTTGATGCTCGAAAGGAATGTTTCGATGTCTGCTGCCTCGTCTAGATCGGCCCAAGCCGTTCATCCGGCCGGCCGACTGCTGTTTTCCTTGTTTGCGATGGCGGCGCTGACGGCGCCTGCCTTGGCCCACGATGCCAAGCCCAGCCCGGTCCTGCCGCAGGGCTGGAGTTATCCCTTTGCTTGCTGTGCAAACTACGATTGCCGCACGACCCATTCGGGCGAGGTGCTGGAGAAACCCGAAGGCTATGTGATCGCCGGGACAGGGGAGGTGGTCCCGATGACCGACAGGCGCGTGAAGGACAGCCCCGACGGCGAATTCCACTGGTGCGCGCATCAGGCGGGTCTCGACGCGGGCAAGACCATCTGCCTGTTCGTGCCGCCACGCTCGTACTGACAAAGCAAGTGCATCGTCGCTTCGAACGATGACGATGCTCAGTCGCGATGGAGCATGCTGACAGGCAGTTGCCAGGAGCGCTTCTTTATGTTGCCCTGCCGCATGGGCGGTGGACAATGGAGAAGACTTCATGGCCATCAAGGGAAGCTGCCACTGCAAGGCGACGATATTCGAGGTCTCGGAGGCGCCGCAAACGGTGACGCAATGCACCTGTTCGTTCTGCTCGAAACGCGGCTCGCTTTGGGCCTACTATACGCCATCGCAGTTCAAGCTCATCACACCGCAGAAGAACGTTTCCTTCTACCAATGGGGTTCAAAGACCATAAAGCATGGGTTTTGCGCCACCTGCGGCTGCGGCACCTTCACCGAAACGCCGGACTGGTCGACCGGCGAGCCGGACTTCGACAATCCGAAGATCAGCGTCAACTCGCGGCTGTTCGACGATTTCGATCTCGACCAGGTCGAAGTGGTGGTCATCGACGGCAAGAATCTCTGGTAGCCCGTGATGGCGCTTCGTCAGGCAACTGGCTCCGGCGAAAAGCTGCAACGGCCACTTTTCCCGTTCCGTTTTTCGCCGCATTTCATGGTACAAGTCGCGCCAAGGGCTGATTTGGCGCCATCGTAAGGCGTGACTTGGAGAGGGACCATTCTATGAAAAAGACCGTGCTCGTCGTTATGGCGACGGCTCTGCTCGTGACTGCGTGCACCACCACCGATCCGTATACGGGCGACCAGAAGATTTCCAACACCGCCGCGGGCGCCGGTCTTGGCGCTCTTGCAGGCGCCAGCCTTGGTCTGCTTGCCGGCGGCAATGATCGCCGCAATGCGCTGATCGGCGCCGGCATCGGCGCGCTGGCCGGCGGTGCGATCGGCGCCACGATGGACCAGAAC
>NZ_RZSJ01000026.1:0-22736 GCF_003998025.1 Mesorhizobium sp. M8A.F.Ca.ET.021.01.1.1 | reverse complement strand
ATATCGTCCGGCACAGCACCCTGGGCGGTGGCAACCATGCCTTGGAGTGAATCATAAAACGAGTCCGCTGACTCGCGGAAAATGGCGCAAACTCAAAGAAAAACTCAGCCCGCGCGCTGCGGTCGGAACGTGTGACGCGGGTTGCGCCAATCGATCCCGTCGAGCATGTAGGCAAGCTGCGCCCGTGATATCGAAACCGTGCCGTCCGCCGGCGACGCCCATAGAAACCGGCCCTTCTCGAGCCGTTTAGCATACAGCGACATGCCGAGCCCATCATGCCAGATAATCTTGATCAGGTTGCCGCTGCGGCCGCGGAAGACATAAAGATCGCCGGCATGCGGATCCCGGCCCAACGTCTCCTGAACTTGTAGAGCGAGACCCTGCATTCCGCGACGCATATCGGTCTGGCCGACTGCCAACCAGATACGCACCTGGCTCGGAACCGGGATCATGAAACCCCTAGCGCCTTCACCATCGCCGCCGCCAGTGTTGGCGGCGTGGTCAGCGGAATCCGCAGCCGCACCTTGCCGGCGACCTCCAGCTCGATCACCGCTGGGGATGCCGCCGGCCGCGAAACGGCGACAGGCTCATCGGGAGCCACGACAACTTCGGCAAAGCCCGTCTCGCGGGCTCTCACCGTGCGGCGCCACTTGTAGATCAGGCTGGTCGCGACATCGTACTGACGCGCCACCGCCGCCACTGTGGCCCCAGGCGCGAATGCCGCGGCCAGTATCCGGCACTGATCCGCTTCACTCCAACGGCGCCGCCGCTCCGGCCCGGTCAATAACGTCACATGGCTCATGTTGTGCTGCTAACCACGCTCGTAAGGACGACCTTAAGAGCGCAGCCTCGCTACCGTGCCATCTTCTCGCAAGGCGGCCTCCGCCGGAGGCGTACCCTGCAGACTGGCTGTGATCATGCATCGGATCTGGATCGACGTCAGCGAATTCCGCTGGTCGAAGGAGGAGGCGACCGCGATCACCAGCTAAGCATTAAGCAAGATCCGCCCTTTCGGCGGTGAATGTCCCTGCCGGGATGATGGCGTCGTGATCTCGTGGATGGGGAGGCAGCCCTAACTTAAGGTACTACTGCGTCGATTACATTGAGGCACCCACGTCTTGAACGCTAAATGCGGCGACCCAGTGTTAACCGCGAAGAGAACCACAGAGCCGGCAGGAACATGGATACGCCGACAGGAGCTTGCAATCAGCTCCACGATCAGAGAACCCCATCTAAATCCTAGATACCTGCGATATTGATTCTGTTCTTGCATTCCGTCTTTGCCCGCGACCATCATCTTCAACGCAAACGAAGGGAACCGCTGCATCACGCCAAGACATGGCCTAGGCTATGCGCGTTCGGTTTGAAATTGCGGTGCACTAGAATTTAAAGGGAGGACAGAATGAACGAGTGGCAGCTCAACCGCCGTGCCATGATGAAGGCTATGCTTGCGGGATCAACCGCGCCTTGGATCATGCACTCAAACGCGTTTGCCTCGTCGTGTGGTGATCATATCGTGCGCTTCGGCACAATGGGCACCCCGGACACGATGAACCCTTTTGCGAGTTATGGTTCCTTCTGGCCCCTGGTTTTCTCCTATGACTGCTTGGTGGGTATGGACGCGCAGCGCCACGAGGATCGGAAGGGGTTTGCGAAGGAGTGGTCCGTCGCTGACGACAAGCTCACCTGGACCTTTAAGATCTGGCCTGGCATGAAGTGGTCGGATGGTCAGCCTGCGACGGCCAGGGACGCTGCGTTCACCTATAATTATCTACGCGACTCCATTGGCAAGCCCGACGAACTAAATCGGGGTCTCAACAACACCGACGGCATGGACCAAATCGATCTCATAGAGGCTGTTGATGATGAGACTTTGCAAATAGTAACGAAGGCTCCTACGCGCTGGCCAATTGACAACTACCTTCTAATTGTCCCCGAGCACATTTGGAAGGATATCAGCTACGCCGATGCTCGCGGCACTTTCCGCAATAATCCCCCGCTGGTGGGAACTGGACCTATGATCGTTGCGGAGTTTAAACAAGGTCAGTTTGATCGCCTCACGCCAAATCCTTATTTCCGTACAGGACAGCCAAAAACTGCCGGCATGATATTGCAATACGTCACGACAATCGATTCAGTCGCGCAGGGTTTGAAGAGCGGCGACCTCGATTACGGCAGCGGTCTCACGGCCGCCCAATGGGCCGACCTCTCAAAGGATCCCAACATAAAGGTCGGTGAATCGCGCGTTGAGCAGCGTAATTATTTGGCCTTTAACACTCTCTCGGAGAAGGGGGCAGGCAGCACCAAGGCCCTGCAGGACCCGGCTTTTCGCGACGCGATCGGCTATGCGATCGACCAGAAGGCCATCGTCGACCGAGCTTACCGCGGGCACGCGGACCCTGGCGTGGGACTGGTAATGCCGGTGGCGGCCGATTACTATTCGGACCTAAACGACATCAGGCGCCACTTCGATTTCGCCGAGGCAGGCCGCCGACTCGATGCCGCCGGCTATCGCGACAAGAATGGAGACGGCGTCCGGGAGGACAAGGAGGGCAACAGCTTCCAGCTCGATCTGATTACCGGAAAGTTCTCGGGTGTCCTCGAGATGCCGATTGCGGTCGTGCAGCTTATCGCTGGCTGGCTGCAACAAGTCGGCATACCTTTATCGGTTACCCAACTCGACTCCGGCGCGCTCACTGCCCGCACGGCGGCGCCGGCGGATGGCGGCGGAGGCTGGGATTTGCTCGTAGCCAGCAACTGGCCATCTCCCACACCTCACGACCTGCTTAGGATGGGGAGCAGCAAGGCCATCGGCAACCCAAACATGTCATACTGGACCGATGACAACTTCGAAAAGCTCTTGTCCGAGGTCGACAGTACCGTCGACCCTAAGAAGAGCCAGGAACTGGTCGATGAGGCGGCGCGCCTCATTTATCGCGAAGCACCCTATATCATGCTATGCTATCCCCTCGTGCTCGACGCCCATCGCACAGATTGTTTCGAGGGCTGGGGGACACAGGACATGGTGTCGATGTGGACCTATTTTCCGTTCGATCGCTTGAGGTCAATCTGACATGGCTGCCAATGGTGGCCGGACCACGCGGCACATTGGGCATGCCCTTCTCAGAGCAGCCGTAACGCTTTCGATGGTAGTAATTCTGAACTTCATTTTATTCAGAGTCATTCCGGGCGACCCCGCTAAATTGCTATTGGGCGGGGCACGAGTTTCTGTGACCGCTGAGCAGTTGGAAGCGCAGCGGAAGAGTTGGGGCCTTGAGCGGCCGCTGGTGCCGGACCAGCTTGTCGACTACGTGTCAGCAACGCTTCATGGCGACCTCGGTTATAGTTTCAAGTTCAGGGGCAGGCGGGTCGCAGGCCTGCTCTTGGAGCGGCTGCCGGCCACTATTGCACTGGTCGGCATCGCTCAGCTCATCGCAATCGTTGTGGGGGTCACGCTCGGCATGTATGCGGGCTGGCGCAGGGGAGGAGTCGTCGATCATATCACGACGGGTGCCTCTCTCGCCCTCTATTCAACGCCATCGTTCTGGGTCGGCATGCTTCTGGTGGTCATCTTTAGCACGGCATTGGGCTGGCTACCTGGCTACGGTGGATATTCTCCGGGCGCGCTTAAGGGTTCTCTTGACTTATTGTTAGATTATCTGCGGCATCTCGTACTTCCCGTGTCCGCAGTGGCTCTTGGTCTGATCGGGCAATACGTTGTGGTTTCTCGTGCTGCTATGAGCGATGTTGTCGCCGAGGACTACATGGTAACTGCCCGGGCTAAGGGGCTGACTGACCTCCAAATGTTGATGCGTCACGCCTTTCGCAATGCAATGCTACCAGTCATGACCTTGGTGACGCTAAATCTTGGTTATGTAGTGGCGGGTGCTATTACCGTCGAATCTGTATTCGCATGGCCAGGCATAGGCAACTTAACTGTTGAGGCACTCAACGCGAGAGACTATCCAGTTCTGCAAGGGATATTCCTATTGCTTGGTGTGTCGATCGTTGTCGCGAACCTCGTCGCTGATCTTACTTACGGTCTTCTCGATCCAAGAGTTAGGCAATGAGTGAAAATACTGTTCAATATTCTAAGCGCAGCCGAGAGCGGGCTATCAAAGACTTTCTGCGTCAATTTCTTGGTCATGGCGGGGCTCAGCTGGGTATAGTATGCCTTATCTTCTTTTTTGTGCTGGCAGCGGTGCCGAATATTCTGGTGGGACCTCTGCAGACTGCGATCAATGCAACCGGCGACTTCCTCGCACCACCATCAAGCCAGCATCTGCTGGGGACGGATGAGGTGGGGCGAGACGTGCTCAATCTGGTCGTCCATGGTGCCCGGATATCACTCACGATCGCGCTGCTGGCGACTGTAATCAGCCTCATCGTCGGCACCACGGTCGGAATGACCTCGGGCTACTTTGGTGGCTGGGTGGATGTCTGGCTGATGCGCATCACAGATTTCTTTTTTGTTATGCCTTCATTCGTGCTCGCGCTGGTCATCACGCCTGTGGTCCTTGAGGTGATGGGGCGCGGTGGAGACATCCTTGGCTTCCGCCCTTCTCTTTTTGTGATCATTGTTGTCATCGGCATGACCAGCTGGGCGTTCGTTGCTCGTATCGTTCGCAGCCAGACACTCTCGCTTAAGGAGCGAACATTCGTTGATCGTGCCCGGGTGGTGGGAAGCAGCGATTTCAGCATCATGGTACAGCACATCCTGCCCAATCTCGTGCCGCAAATTGCAGCCAATGGCGCCTTGGTCGTCTCCGGCGCAATCTATATCGAGACTTCACTCTCGTTCCTTGGGCTTGGCGATCCCTTGCAGCCTTCATGGGGCACGTTGCTATCGCTCGCTCAGCGCGCCGGCGCCGCCAGTGCTGGAGCCTGGTGGTATCTTGGCGCCCCCGGGCTGTGCGCGCTTACGGTTGCGCTTAGCTTCGTCCTGATTGGCAATGCCCTCGACGATACGTTCAATCCACGCCGGAGGGTGATCCCATGACAGAACCCTCCCGGAGCACGGCGTTGCTTCTGAACGTCGACGGGCTCTCTGTTGACTACAAGCTCAAGGGCCTTTCATCGCGTGCAATCGATGGCGTAAGCTTTGCGCTTCGAGCCGGAGAGGCCGTTGCCCTCGTCGGTGAATCGGGCAGTGGAAAGACCACGACCGCAATGGCGATTGCGGGTCTGCTATCGCCCAACGCGCGGGTAAGCGAGGGCGAGGTACGCTATCGCGGAGAGCGACTGCCTATCAATGACGATGTCGCCATGCGGCCACACCGCTGGAGCGAGACGTCCGTCGTCTTTCAGGGCGCGATGAATGCGCTCAATCCCGTTCACCGCATCACCAAGCAGATCGCCGAGCCATGCATCCTGCGGCTCGGTTTGTCGCGCAGCGAGGCCACCGTGCGGGCAAGGGAGCTGCTCGAACTGGTCGGCATTCCGGCGGACCGCGGTGCAGCCTATCCTCACGAACTGTCGGGTGGGATGCGTCAAAGGGTGATGATTGCGATGGCACTCGCATGTCGCCCCTCGATTGTCATCGGCGACGAGCCCACCACGGCGCTCGATGTCATTACACAGGCTCAGATTCTCAAGCTCTTTGGGGACTTGCGATCGAAGCTTAACCTTGCCCTGATTTTGATTACCCACGACCTTTCTGTTGTTGCCGAGACTTGTGATCGCGTGATGATTATGTACGCTGGCCGCATCGTCGAGGATGGCACTGTCGCCGATGTCTTCGCGCAACCCAAGCATCCCTATACCCAGCTGCTGATCGAATCGATACCAAACCCAGCAAACGGCAAACGGATGATCCGGCCTATCCCCGGTGATCCTCCCAACTTGGTGAATCGACCCTCAGGCTGCGCCTTCCATTCACGTTGCCCGTCTGCAATGACGGTATGCGCGACCGAAGTCCCCAGCCTCGACGAAGTCCGGCGGGGCCGCGTCGCCTGTCACCTTCACCGGCCCTTGACGCAAGAGGACAAGGTCGCAATTCATGCCTGACACTGCCGACATCCTGCGTCTGGAAAGCCTGCAGGTCCACTTCCCGATCCGTGGCGGATTCTTCGACCGTGTTCTGGGCCGACCTGCCGGTGCAGTGCGTGCGGTGGACGGGATCGACTTGAACGTCGGACAGGGTGAAATCGTTGCCCTGGTCGGGGAATCGGGGAGCGGCAAGACGACAGTGGGCCGCGTCATCACCAAACTTGCTCAGCCGACAGGCGGCAGGTTGCTGTTCGAAGGCCGAGACATGACGTCGGAGCGAGGCTCCTCGACCCTGCGTCCTTACCGGCGTCGCGTGCAGATGATCTTCCAGGACGCCTATCAGGCGCTCAATCCGCGACACACCGTATTCGATATCGTGGCGGAGCCGTTGCGCTCCCTGCGGTTGGTCGAGAACCATTCCCAACTTACGGAGAGGGTCAGCGAAGCGCTTGCGGCAGCCGGGCTTAATCCTTCCGGCGATTTCTTTCCCCGCTTCCCGCACGAACTGTCCGGCGGGCAGCGACAGCGGGTCGTGATTGCCGGAGCGCTTGCCGTGAAGCCGGAACTCATCGTCGCCGATGAACCTGTGTCGATGCTCGATGTCTCGATACGCGCACAGATTCTTCAGGTCCTGGTGGATTTGCGTGACAAACACCACATGGCGCTGCTGTTCATCACCCACGACCTGCCGCTCGCGTGGTTGATCGCCGACCGGATTGCGGTGTTGTATCTTGGGCGACTGGTGGAAATCGGCACAGCGGATCAGATCACGTTCAACCCCCGCCATCCGTATACCGTCGCGCTGCGCAACGCCACGCCGCAGATTCGCGGCGACGCAGATCGCAGCAAGCTACCGGCCCTGCAGGGCGAGGTTCCAAGTGCCGCACGCGTGCCGAAGGGCTGTCGTTTCCATCCGCGCTGCCCGCTTGCCTTCGACCGCTGCAAGGAGGAGGAGCCGCCGGCCCTCGAAGTGGGACCACAGCATATGTCCGCGTGTTGGCTGACAAAGTGAAGGTCAGCCAATGCCGGTCAGTAAGGGCTCAGTGGTTGATACTCCAACCCCGTGCAAATCATCGACTGGTATGCTGTTTATGGGCGGGCTCCAGGCGGCGGTTGCGGGCGTTTGTCGCCTTGCTGGGTCGTTGCCGAGCCCATCGTCCCCCAAATACCTCCTCGAACTTCGCCCGCTTGTCGATCATCTCGTAGCTTCTCTTCCGAGAGACTTGATCTCTGGAGGAGGACATGCGGATGAAGATCCCACTGCGCATTCAACTGGATTTGTTCGCGCCCGCTGCGCCACCAACCGACATGTCCGACCGACGATCGGCTGAAGCGAGTGGCTCTGTTGCAATCGCTACTCATCGAAGCGGCGTCCGTGCCAGCCGACGGACAGTCGATCCGCGAACCTGAAGGAGGCGGGCAATGAGCAAGATCACCGCTGAGCACCTTTGCCGACCATCGTCTACATCCGGCAGTTGACAAGCTGCCAAGTCATGAACAACCGCGAAATCCAGCGGCGCCAATACGGCCTGGTCGAGCGAACTCGCCAGTTGGGCACAAGCTGCTGCTCGAGATAGTGCGGAGGCACTGGCCGTCAATCGGTCCGTTGAGAACACAGAGCCAGTCAGTTGCGTAAGGCGCCAACGTTTAACCTTCGCTCGCGGCCATGCGCGGTTCACAGGCGCTTGCTTTTCGGCCCCCACCTCGAGCGTACAACTGGCCATAACTTCGATTCGACGCGATCGACGTTGCCTGGCCGTGCACCGCACCGGCCTGTCCCCGCCGCCGGCGAGCATTGAGCATCTGGATTCGCGATAGCTGATAGCTTAATTCTATGCTTGTCAATTCCGGCATAAGCTTGAAGGTCTAATCAATAGCAAAGCAAGCGAGCTGCAGGGCCATCATCTAGGTAGCTGAAACGGTCGCCCGCGTGTTTATGACTATGTAACAGCGGATTTTTTGCAGTTCATGTTATTAATGATGGCTGAGAATAGCATGCACGTCGCTATTGTAAGCAAGTTCTGCGTCGTGCTGAACGCTATGCTGTCAAAATCGGAAAGAGAAAAACAATGAGGCATCTCATGGGTCATGATTTCTTGAGCGGTTTGCTCGCTAGTCGGGCGGGGGGCATTAGTGAAGAAACTATATTTTTGAGGGCTGCCGCGGCAATCCTTACTTTTGCTTCCACGTGAGGGAAGTGTGATGGGAGACAAACGCCTACAGCCGCCGCTTCCCCATTCCGAGCCGCGGATCAGGGTGCTTCATGACGACGTAACAATAGACCGGTATCGATGGCTTCAACACCGGGAGAATCCCGATGTCCGCGCTTATCTGGAAGCCGAGAACAGCTATGCGGAGCAAGCGACAGCTCACCTGAAGGGGCTCAAGGCGGAACTCATCGCCGAGATCGAAGGTCGTCAGACCTGCGAGGGCGTCGCCGCACCAGCGTTCCAGGTTGGACCTTTCGAGTACTTCCAAAGTCACGAGCGGGGCTTGTGTCATCCCGCATGGTGGCGCCGGCCGGTGACCGGAGGCTCGGCCGAGCTTGTTCTCGATCCGAACGCGATTGCTGGGGCCGAGGTCTTCTATCAGCTCGGTGTGTTCGAGCCGAGCGACGATGGGCGTTACGTGGCGTTCAGCTTTGATCTCATCGGCGACGAGCGCTACGAGTTGAGAGTGCGGGACATGGCCGCCGGCCGTGACATATGGCGCGACTCGGGTCGCGCCCGGCGCGTTGTCTGGGCCGCCGACAATCACACGCTCTTTCTTACACGGGAGCGGAGTGATCGGCGGCATGTCGATCAGATTGTCCGCTTGGACGTAGACGTCGGAAACTTCGAGGTGGTGTTCGAGGAGGCCAATGAGCGACTGGCGGTGCTGGTTCGGCGTTCTGATAGCGGCGCCTGGTTGTTCCTCGACGTAGTTACGACCTATTCCTTCAGCGTTCAGCAAGGCGCTGTAGAGGTGTGGTGTCTTCCGTCCGACGAGCCGCAGGGCAAGTGGCGCCGGATCGTGAAGCGTGAACTTGGGCACGAGATCTATGCCGAGCACTGGGGCGACAGGTTCCTGTTTCGGGTGGACGATGCTGGACCGTACTGGCGGCTCGTGTGTGCGCCGATTGACGACCCGTCGCCATCGCGCTGGGAAGAAGTCATACCACATCGGAACGGCGTGACCCTCGAGGAGGTCCACGTGCTCGAACAGCATCTGGTTGTCCTGGAACGAGAAGGTCTTCGTCCTCGCCTGATCTCGCGTAACGGAAGCGGGCGGGTTGGGGCCACGATCGTTCCCGACCAGCCGAGCTGCACTCTAATGGTCGGCCTGTCGGCAGGGGGGCACTGTTCGGTCGCACGGCATCCGTTCCGAAGCTCGAAGTTGACCTACTCGGTTAGCTCGTTTGTGACGCCGGACACCGTCATCGAGCATGATCTTGTCGACGACCGATCGGCAGTCCTGTACCAGGCCCGAATTCCGGGATATGACGCGGCTCAATATGTGGCGACGGTGGTCATGGCGGAGGCGGAAGACGGGGTGCAGGTCCCGATCTCCTTGGTCGCGCGGCGCGATCGAACAAGCCCGGGGCCGGTACTATTGAATGTGTACGGCTGTTACGGAATACCGAGATGGCCCTCGTTCTTCTCGTGGCCCTCATCCATAACAAAGCGCTTGAGCCTGCTCGATCGCGGAGTTGCTTTCGGCATCGTGCACGTACGAGGGGGCGGTGAGCTCGGACGTCCATGGCACGAGGCGGCTACCCGCGATCAAAAGCGCATTACCCACACAGACTTGATCGCCGCTGCAGAGGGGCTCGTTCAGCGGGGGATTGCCATCCGCGACGGCATCGTCATTGAGGGAAAGAGCGGTGGCGGGGGTACCGTGCTTGCCACGGCCGGCTTGCGGCCCGACTTGTTCCGCGCCGTGCTCGCCGAGGTTCCAGTCGCCGACATCCTAGATACCGAACTGGACTTCACGATGCCGTACGCGCTACATGAAACGGCGGAGTACGGAGATCCCCACATCGCCCACGAGTATCGGTACCTGCGCAGCTACGACCCGTACTACAACCTCAGCGCTGATCGCCCACTTCCGCCGACGTACATCGACGCCGCGCTCGACGACGGCCAGGTGCTCTATTACCAGCCCGCTCGCTACGTGGCGCAGCGTCGGTCCTGCGCGGCCGATCGCGATCCCGAGCTTGTCTTCCGCATGCGGATGGTGGGCGGCCACAGCGGCGCTTCACATGGGCCTGGTGTAGCCGAGGAAACAGCATTTCGCATTGCCTGGACGCTCGACCAGCTCCGACGAACAAGCAGCTGAACTGATGCTGTCACAAGTCCTCACGGATTGTGGTCAGACGGAAAGTTTGTCGTCGCCTATGATTATGTGGGCGCTCGGGCGGCCGACAAGTTAAGCAGCCGATTTGTGGACCCGCCTTCGTCCAGCTCTCGGCGCTTGCGTCGGCAATTTCGGGACAGGGACAACCGGCAGCCGAGCCTGAAGTGTACCTCGCATAAATCACCTTGGCTCGTCTGCGGGGCCGGGCCGGGTCCACGCCGCCGCAAAGCCCGCCGGGGCGTGGAGGGCGTAATTGCTGCCGTTGCTCTTTTGAACGAAAGATGTCATCGACGGCAGACGCGAGAGACTTTCGGACCTCGCCGTAGCGCCACATGAAGCGAATACCGATGTGCTCAGGTCACTGGGCATGTTGCTTTGCTGATCATATCGTCTGAGCACCGTGATGTCCTAGACGCCGCGAGATGGTTGCCGCCGCATTCATGACAAGAGGCGCCAGCTGGCGTTCACTTTGCTGGGTGAAATGAAAAACCGGCATCGTAACGGCAATTGCGGCCACAACTCTCCCCCTCCGATCGTGGATCACGGCCGCGATGGCGGCGGTTTCGGGAATGAACTCCCCCACATTCAGCGCGTATCCTCGTTCGCGCACGCAACGCAGCTCGCGTTCAAGCGCGTTCCCCTCGGTGATCGTGCGGTCCGTGTAGCGCTCTAGCCCGAGCGCCAAAACCTCTTCCAGGGTTGACCCAGGCATCTGCGACAGCATGGCTTTTCCAGTAGCCGTGCAATGCGCCGGATTGCGGCGCCCCGGTGCCGCGATGTGCTTGATCGACCCAGGACCAAGTACGTGCTCGATGTTGATGGCCTCCGTCTTGTTCCAAAGACTGAGCGAGGCCGTTTCCCTCGTGCTCTCGGCAAGTTCCTCCAGATAGGGTCGCGCCACCCGGACCACGTCAAGTTCAGCAAGAAGCCTGCTCGCCAGCGCGATGAGCTCAACTCCGAGCACAAACCGTCCAGTCTCTTCATCGCGCTCGACGAATCCGTTGTGCTCAAGCGTCGACAGTGTCCTGGAAACCGCGCTTGCATGCTGTTCTAGCCGCCGCGCGATCTCATTTACTCCGATCGGCCTTTCACTCGCGCCGACGATCCTCAGCAGATTCAATGCCCGTTGCACGGTTGTAACCTCACCACGGGCTCGGTCACGGGCGCTCGGGGGATGTTTGACAGAATTCATCGATGACTCCTCAGCTCCACTGGACAAGTGTTCACACCCCTGTCACGTTTCAAACCTAGTTGCAATACAGTTGCATTATCTGCAACACGGACGAGGTCTCGACGAGGTAAATTCGTGCTGAAGTCCGGTCATTCTCACGGGCCACACCTCCTCCTTGGATCCTCCTTGTTCTCAATTGGGGACTGAACAATGGCGATTTCACCAGCCGACCGCACAGTTCCATCGTTCTGGAGACCTGCGTGCCGTCGATCCGATCGCTATTGAGAGTGATGTCACGGGTACGCTTCGGCATTGGCAAACCGGGCAGGTTGGGAACGCAACTGCGACAGCCATCAATAGAGCAGTTGGTGAGTAAGGATCTGTCGAATGAGAATGAGCGAATATGCCGACCACGATGCTACCGATTTGGCCTCTCTCGTGAAGGCGGCCGAAGTGACGGCCATGACGAGGTCAATCGACGCATCAACGCCGTCATAGACTGTCGAGACAGTTGTCGTCTCGGACGAAGGCATCTTGGGCGGAGTACCTTTCCTTCGCAAGGATATTGGCGCTACCGCATCTCGGCGCCCTCAAGAACAGGGGAGCCGTCTCTTCAAAGGATATCGGCCCCGAACCGACAGCCATTATTATCGCCGCGCGCGAGACGCAGGGCTCCGTACCATGGGAGAACAACATGCCCGGAGTTGGGTACCTCAGGTATGAGTGAACTCAATGGCATTACCGCCAATCCATGGAATCTGGAACGATCTGCAGGGGGTCCTCATCGGCGCTGCCGCGACGGTCGCTGCCGACATCACCCCCTTGCACATGCCAGCGACGGCGGCGGGTCAATTCGCATTCCTGCATCCTGGTGCGGTCTTTTCGGGCTCATTCCGATCCCGCGGACGGATTTCAGGTCCAAGACGCTCATTTGGTCGCACTCGCGAATTTGTTTTCTGTCGAACGGTGCGCGACATGGCCGCCGCATTAGACGTCCTTTCGGACCCTCATCCTGGAGATCCGTTTATATCATGGTCTAGCTGGAATGACTTTGCACATGGCGACAACCGCGGGTTAGAAGTCATCGCGTCGGTCGGGCTGCCAGCCGTGTGCGAAGCGCTCTCTGCCAAGCTGTAGAATTGTGACGAGTTGCAGTGCACAGAATGCGCGAAATTACTTCCATAATGGAGATAGATCAATGACCGGAGCACCACACCTTACATTCGATCTCGAAGCGCCTGGCGTGAGCATAGGTTTCCTCGTTGTGCCCAAAGGCGCAGGCTGCGAGGCCCTTTCGTTCCGATTTTCTGCCTAAATAGGGGCCTGTTGCGCAGTAGCGGAGGGATGTTTGAAGGGATCGGATTGCAGGGGGTTTCGCTCGTATTCTTGAGCTCTGTCGCCTTGGGTGGGGGTTGGCGGCGGTGCGGCCTCTTGCGGCCGGATTGTAGGCGCACCTATCCCGTGATGGCGGTCCATCGGCGCATGTTGAATGCGATCGCCGCCATCGTTACCTGGGCGGTCGCCTTGGCCAGCCCGACATAGGGGATTGCGGTCAATCTCATACGGTTCTTGAGCGTGGCGAAGGTGGTCTCGACCGTCGCCCGGCGTCTGGCGATCAGGCGATTGTAGTGCTTGAGCCGCGGCGGCAACTGCGGATGATGCTTGTTGGGGCGGCGCGCAATGCGCACCTTCTTGCCCTCGGCCTTGAGCCGGGCGCGGCGGGCATGGGTGTCGTAAGCGGCGTCCGCCCACACCCTCTTCTCGTCGCCACGGATCAAATCATCGGCCATGGGGGACTGTCAGGAATTCCGTGTGCGGGTGGGCGGTTCAACATTGTGCCGCCATGGCTTTGATGAAGCGATTCGCCGAAGATGACGGCAAACTGGGCCTTGGCCATGGACCACTCACGTGGCGGCATTTTCCACTCTTTTCGGACCGGTTCAAGATCAGGTAGAGCAGCTTGGTGGCCGCGCCATCGCTGGGGAAGTGGCCCCTGGCCCTGACAGCCCGCCTGAGCTTCGAGTTCAGCGCCTCGATCGCGTTTGTGGTGTAGACGATCCGGCGGACTTCGTCAGGGAACGCAAAGAACGGGATGACCTCGCCCCAGGCACGCCGCCAGCTCTGGCCGATGGCGGGATAGCGCTGGCCCCATGGGCCGGCCTCGAACGCCGTCAGCGCCTTTTCGGCAGCATCGGCATAGACGGCGCGGTAGATGTCCTTGAGCGCTGTCGCAAGCCCTTTGCGGTCTTTCCAGGAGACGAAGTCCATGGAGTTGCGCAGCAGGTGGACGATGCAGGTCTGAACGATCGCCTCCGGGAAACGGCGGTGATCGCGTCGGGGAAGCCTTTCAGGCCATCGATGACGGCCAGCAGGATATCATCGACGCCGCGGTTCTTGAGCTCGTTCATCACCGGCAGCCAGAACTTGGCGCCTTCATTCTGCTCGAGCCAGGCCGAGTACCTCCTTGGCGCCAGCGGCGCGGACGCCCAACGCGATATGGATGGTTTTGTTGCGAACCATCCCTTCGTCCCGGGTCTTGACCCGGATCGGGTTCGAAGAAAATGAGCGGATAAACCGGATCGAGCGAGCGCTGTTGCCAAGTGGCGACTTCATCGAGCACGGCGTCCGTCACCGTGCTGATCAGATCCGGCGACACGTCGACGCCATACAGATCATGCAGGTGCCCGGTAATCTCCCGGGTGCTCATGCCGCGCGCATACATTGACACGATCTTTTCGTCGAAGCCGGGTAAGCGACGCTGATACTTGGCGATTAGTTGCGGATGGAAACTGGCGTGGCGATCACGCGGTATGTCCGGTTTCCGTCGTCACGGTCTTGCGGCCGTAGCAGTTACGCGTATTGCCAGCGCCTTCGCCGCTCGCCAGATGATGGTCCATCTCCGCGTTCAAGGCGCGCTCGGTCAGAGCCTTCTTGAGCGTATCCAGCAGGCCGCCCTGTTCGAAGGCTGCACTGGCTGCGCCTCCTGCCAGAAGCTGGTCGAGAAGATCATTTGGATCGCAGGCTCTTTAATCCTGGCGCAGAGCATTGGGGCTACAAGCTACGTAGTCGTGATTGTCTCAGCGACTTTAGCCAACTTTGATAGACGTTTAGAGCAAGCTGCCATGAGCATGGGGGCGGGTCCCGTCCAGACCTTCCGACGAGTAACTCTGCCTTTGATTCTGCCTGGTATCCTGGGAGGGGCCGTTTTTGCCTTCATTCATTCATTTGACGAAGTGGTGATAACCTCATTGGTACGCGGTTACTCAATCAAGACCTTACCGCTAAAGATGCGGGAGAACATTAGTCATTCGATTGATCCTACAATCGCCGCGGTTTCCTCTCTGTTAATGCTCCTGCCTGTCCTTTGGGTGGTCGCCATTTATTTTACGTGGTGGCGCTCAATGAAGGAAAAAACATCGTCTCATGCGGCGATTTAAGTGCCGGCAAGGCCCACAAAGAATACTCTGTTCTTCGCAGCGAGGCGGCAAAAGCGATAGTATGGTCAGGGCATTGCAATCGCTGCCGACGGCGGGATCCGGTTCTCTTGCAGGTCGGGCGCCAGTCAATTTAAGATCGCGAAGCGGTGTCATGTGCAATCGTTCCCCATGCCGCACTTTCATTCAAGGGAGCGCGTTCCGCCTAGATGGCAAGCATTCCGCGCGGCAAGCGAGATAGTAGGTTGTGTCTGTAAGTGTCGTGACCGAAGATGGAGCTGCAACAGGAACAGTGCACGTCGGAGCGGTGGCGCCGCAGGTGAAGCGGTTCACCGCGCACCTGGGGAGGTTGTGCGGGCAGAACGGCTTGCCCCACTATGCCGGGCGAACCTACGCACCACCGTGGAGCCTTTTTCGTCCGTCAAAAATTGGGGGAGCTTCAGGGTCTTAGGTCAGGGCCGTTGAGAGAAACCTTCTGCGGATTGGATGCATGGGTCCATGAGTGACTCCGCTTCCATGCTTCCAACCTCAGGCCCGCCGCCTGGAAGAAAGCGGTTCATTAGCGCCGCGCATCAAGCGTTGGTTCAAATCCGGTCGTGGCCTACCACCCGCTTGGCGAAGACATGGGAAGGGTGGCACCCGCAAAAGCAACCCAAAAGCACCGCAAGGGCAGCGGATGGGCCACGCCGAGGATTGTTCCTGGGGGAGCATCTCGCTTCTAGATCATGACATATGCAAACTGAATTTGACGCAACTTGAGATCGACAGTTAGAGGATCAATAGGCGACGTATGCACAGAGGCGAAACTTTCCGGCATCTGCAGAGCTTGGCGCCACAAAGGTCCTAACCTCGGATGTCGGCTGAACAACGCGCCATCCAAACATCCGGAGACTGCACACAACGCCAGAGGCTGAGTTGCCCTGATCTTTCGATCCGTTGAAATGGGGTACGCAGCCACAATCATCCAAGAGACATCGTGGCCTTCGTCAGTATCTCTCAATTGCTGACAATCCCATTCATAGAGGCAGACGATTCTACCCCTCTAGTTCCCCCGCGCTTTACGCTTTTCGGACACTTGGGCGCGTGCTGTTGCCCTAAATTACCCTACCGACGGACGGCCCCACACCAGGCAAGGAGTTAAAACCAATGGCGATGCCAAAAGGACCACAAGCGTTTCCCCGGGCTGAATATCTGCGACGGCTGTCCGTAGTTAAGGCGGAAATGGAAAAACGCGAGATCGATGCCTTATTGGTAAGCACTTCGGCGGATATCACCTATCTTTCCGGATACACTGCCAAATCTGGCTACATCCCGGAAGCGCTGATCGTTTCCTTGAAAGATGAGGAGCCGACCTTTGTGACGCGCCGTTGTGATGCGCCGGGCGCTGTTCATCAGATGTTCTTCGATAGCAATCGAGTTATTGGCTATCCAGAAGCGCTTATCGCAAACCCTGACAAAGATGGCTATGATGCAATAATTGATTTCCTGCATGAAGGTGGCCTTGCGGGGCGGGTGGGGATGGAAATTAAATCCCTCAGGCCGGAATCGGTAGAGAAATTCAGGACCCGGATGCCGGACGCCAAAATCGTAGATTTTAGCAAAGCAGTCGCTTGGATCCGGCTAATTAAATCCGACCTTGAAATCGCTATGATGCGGGAGGCAGCGGCGATCACTGATGCGGGAATGTTGCGAGCGGTAGAGGTAATCCGGCCCGGCGTTAGAGAAGCTGATGCTGCGGCAGAGATCATCTCGACGTTGATCCGAGGTGCGAATGGCAAGCCAAGCACGGATTTGTCGCACTTTCTTTTATGTGCTTCACCGCGTTCCTCCACGCCGCATATCAGGTGGGCAGAAGATGTTTTCCACGACGGTTCGCAGATCAACCTCGAGTTTAGCGGCGTGCGTCATGGGTATACCTCTGGGCTGATGCGAACTCTGTCAATCGGCAAATCGTCGGAGCAGTTGCGTCGAGTGCACGAGGGAGAGGTAGCAGGACTGGAAGCTGCGCTTGCCGCGGTCAAGCCAGGTGCCACTTGTGCCGAAGTCGCTATGGCTTTCAATAAAACGCTGAAAAAGCACGGTTTTGCGAAAGAAACCAGATGCGGCTACGCCCAAGGAATCGAGTGGCTGGAACCAACGGCGAGTCTCAAGGAAGATGACCTGACCGTGCTTCGGCCGAACATGACTTTTCACCTGATGCTCGGAAACTGGATAGACGAAGACTTCGGCTATGTGATCAGTGAAAGCTTCCGCGTGACCGAAAGCGGCGCCGAAACATTCTCTCGCTTGCCACGAACAATCTTCGAAATCTGATTACAGTTTGCCGCGCACCTCCCATCTTTGAAAAGAAGATCGGGCGGGCGGAGCGACACTACGCGGGACTCAGCGTTCACGCGAGCACGTAGCGGCGGATCACTTCCTTGATCGTCGCCAGCCGCCTGTCTGCTTCCTGGTCTTCCAGAATGCTCTTGCCGAATGACACTTCGACCGTATAGGCCGTGGCTACGCTGAACCAGCACTGGCTCGATAGGGAGATCCACAAATCAGCTGGATTGAGGTTCTTCCGAAACACGCCGGTCGCCTCGCCGCGGGCAATAATGCCACCCACGAGCGTCATGAGCTTGTCGATTGCCAATTCTGAGCGCGGCACTGAGCGCAAATTGTCGCCATGATGGAGATTCGCGATTCCAACCAGCACAAGGAACCCAGGATTTTTCCGATAGTAAGTGAGCGTGAACTCGCATAGCTGATCGAGCGCGACCATCGGGTCGGCGGAGATTGTGAGCACGGCTTCGGCCTCGCGCATTCGCCGATAGGCGTTGACGAGTACCCTCTGAAACAACAGTTCCTTGCGCTCAAAATGGCGATAAACTAACGCCTTGTTCACTCTGGCCGCCTTGGCGATACTTTCCATCTTCGTACCGCTCAGGCCATTCGCGACGAACTCCGCCTCGGCAGCGGCCAGAATGGCGGCGCGCGTGCGCGAGCTCTTTTCCGATATGCCATGACCTTCAGCGACTTGCGGCTGGCCTACGTTGGCACGTGCTACGATCATACGTTTGCCTTTCGAATCGGACGAAAACTTAGTTTGTTTCCTAAAAGAAAACTGCGAGGCCTGCCCATAATATGTCTTGCCAGACCATACAGCATTGCTTACGGTAACGGAAACGTTATCGTTACAAAGCGGTGAATGAGCAGGCGCATTCGTGTGCATCGGACGTCGGTGGCACATTCACCGACAGCATCGCATACGACGAGGCTACCCAGACCATAACGGTTTCCAAGGTGTCGACCACGCCTGTCAATCGTGCGCAGGGCACCGTGACCGGGCTGAAGCGGGCTCTTCTTCTGCAGGGCGGCACCGGGAGTGAGGTCGTTTACGTCGGCCATGGCATGACCACGGCGACGAACGCCGTCATTCAGCGCAAGGGAGCGCGCACGGCCTTCGTGACCAATCGCGGCTTCCGTGATATCCTTCTGATCGGCCGGCAGAATCGACCGACACTGTTCGACATTACAATCGTCCGCCCGAGCAACTGGTACCGCGGGACCTCTGCTTCACCGTCCGCGGTCGTCTGGCGCCGGGCGGCACGGAAATCGAGCCGCTCAACGAGGCGGATGTGCATGAGGTCGCCGCTGCGATCAAGGCGGCCAATGTAGAGGCTGTCGGCGTCCTGTTCCTGCACTCCTATGCCAATCCGACTCACGAGGAGCGCGTACGCAAGATCCTCGAAGAGTCGCTTCCTGGCGTCGCCATCTGCATCTCCACCGAGATCAATTCGGAATTCCGCGAGTACGAGCGGGCGTCGACGACGGTCCTGAACGCCTATCTCCGCCCCGTTATGCAGAAAATACCTGGAGTCGCTGCACGGTATGCTCGTAGATGCGCGGGAGGGGCTCGCGCTTTCCAGCGAAAAGCCAATGATGGTCATGGACGCGGCAGGCGGTCTCATGAGCCTCGACAGCGCGCGGATAAAGCCAGTGCACACAGTCCTGTCCGGGCCGGCCGGCGGCGTCGTCGCCAGTGCCCATGTGGCCCAACTCGCCGGGATTCCTGACATCATCACCATGGATATCGGCGGCACCTCGACCGACATCAGCCTCATCCGCAACGGGCGCCCGGAAATCACGCGTTCGGCGAGCCTGGAGACAGTGCCTATCCGGCTACCGGTCATCGATATCAATGCAATCGGCGCGGGCGGTGGCTCAATCGCCTGGATCGACGACGGCGGCGCGTTGCGCGTCGGTCCGATGAGTGCGGAAGCCGTGCCGTGGCCAGTCTGCTACGGCCGCGGCGGGATCCTGCCAACCGTTACCGACGCCAATCTCGTGCTCGGTCGCTTCGACGAGAAGTCGCGACTCGGTGGCGATCTCGGTCTCGATCTGGCGGCTGCGCGCAAGGTTATCGAGGAAAAGATCGCCAACCCGATCGACCATCATCCGCTCGCAGGTTGCTAAGGCGAACGCGCATCTCGACCATGACGGCGTGCGGCAGGAAAAGCGCGACATCGAGGTCAAGATCGACGTGCGCTACCTCGGCCAGAGCTACGACCTGCCGATCCTCGTCGACATAACCGATAAGCATTTCTGGGACAAGCTTCCGGACAACTTCCACGCCGCCCACGCTGCACGCTTCGGCCATGCGGATCCCTCGAACCCGATCGAAATCGTGGGTATCGGCGTGACCGGCATCGGCCGGATCGACACGCCGGTCTTGCCGAAGCTCGCCGAGGGAATGTCGCTACCGCCTCCAGCCGCACTCAAGGGATCGCGCAAGATCTATTTCGAGCCGTTCAATCAGCTCGAAAGGGGCGAATTCCAGGACGCGCCGATCTACGATCGCGCCGCGCTTCTGGCCGGCAACACGATTTGCGGTCCTGCGGTGGTTGAGGAAATCTCGGCGACGACCATTCTTTATCCCGGCGACCGATTGACCGTCCATGTGTCCGGCAACATGATCGTTGAGGTTGCGCAATGACCGGGTTTGATCCCCTCCGCCTCGAAGTCCTCAAAAACGGCCTTGAAGCGACGGCTCAGGAAATGGGTGTCGTCCTGAAGCTGACATCATTCTCGCCGAACATCAAGGAACGCATGGATGCCTCCTGCGCGATCTTCGATGCCAAGGCGCAACTCGTTGCGCAGGCTGAGCACGTGCCCGTCCATCTGGGCTCGATGCTGAGGGCGGTTGGTCCGACCCTCGCCCTCATTGAACCACTGGCACAGGGTGACGTCGTCATTCTCAACGACCCCTACGTCGGTGGCGCGCATCTGCCCGACATCACGCTAGTCGCTCCCGTGTTCGTCGAAGGCCGCTGCATCGCCTATGTCGCAACCCGCGCGCATCACTCCGACGTCGGCGGCATGGAGCCGGGCTCGATGCCGGGCCGCTCGACCGAGATTTTCCAGGAAGGCCTCATCATTCCGCCCGTTCGCCTCTATCGTCAGGGTACCGAGCAGACCGACATTATGGCAATGATCCTCGCCAACGTGCGGACGCCGGAAGAGCGTAAGGGCGACATCAACGCCCAGCTCGCAGCGCTCCGGATCGGCATTCGCCGCATTGACGAACTGGCCCATCGCATCGGCTCTCAAACGCTCGAAGACGGCTTCGCTGCCATTCTCGACTACACGGAACGTCGCGTGCTGAAGCGGCTAGCCGAACTTCCGAGCGGCAGCTGGACGTCGGAGGACTGCCTCGACGACGACGGCTCGAGCGACGATCCGGTCGTGATCAAACTGCGCGTGGATGTCATGCCTGATAAGATGGTGCTTGACTTCACCGGGTCTTCGCGCTTGCGGCGCGGTAACATCAACGCCGTCCAGGCGATGGTTCATTCATCGGTCTTCTACTCCATCAAGATCCTGATGGACCCGACGCTGCCGCCGAATTCCGGCGTCATGCGCCCGGTCACGATCCTGATTCCTGAGGGCTCGTTTCTCGACGCAAAGATGCCGGCCGCCGTTTGCGCCGCCAACACCGAGACGACGCAGCGTCTGGCCGACACGGTACTGAAGGCGTTCTCGCAATTCGCGCCGGACCGGATCGCCGCCGCGAGCCAAGGGACGATGAACCTCGTCGGCGTCGGCGGTCGACCCGCGCAACGGCAAACCGTACACTTACATTGAGACAATCTGCGGCGGCCAGGGCGGGCGGCCGATGGGCCCTGGCATGAGCGCGGTGCACGCCAACATGTCGAACACGCTCAACACGCCGATCGAGGCGCTAGAAATCAGCTACCCGATGAGGGTGGAACGCTACGAGCTGCGCGAAAACTCTGGGGGAGAAGGCGCCAATCGTGGCGGTGACGGCGTCATCCGCTCGCTGCGTGTCATCGGGCACGAAGCGCGTGTCTCGTTGCAGACCGATCGTCGCCGGTTCAACCCCTATGGCCTGCATGGTGGCATGGTGGGGGCGACAGAACGCAATTGGATAGAAAAAAAGGGAGAGCTCACGAGGGCGCCCAGCAAGGGAACGATGACCCTCGACGCTGGAGATGCGGTCATCCTGGAAACGCCTGGGGGAGGTGGTTGGGGAGCTCCGACCGGTAGAAGAGAACCGAAGGAATGAATTTGAAGGGCTTTGACATTGCCGCAGCGAAAATCCGGGCGCTGTCGTTCATGGCCGTTTCGCAAGCGTTCTCGGCTGCGGCTCACACACCGACCGGGTGGTGTTTGGCCACGAAACAGCCCGACAGCTCCGAGGGCAAGACACACAAAGTCTTCGCCGAACAGGTCGAGGAGTATTCCGGCGGCGATCTCATCGTCACTGTCCATCCGTCTGAGCAACTCCACAAGGAGAACGCAATCGGGCTCGAATGCGCTCGGTGCGACCGAGATTTTCCAGGAAGGCTCCGCTTGCCGTTCTTAAGCTCTACGACGGCGGCGTCCTGAACGAGGCGATCTGGGAGATTATCGGCTTCAACGTCCGCGTCCCAGGTATTGTCCTAGGCGATCTGAAAGGCACAAATGGCTGCCTGCACGGCCGGTCGCCGGTCCTTCATGGAGTTGCTCGGGCATTATGGCCTGACGGAAATCCTTGCCTACGCGGAGGAACTTCATAATTACGCCGAGCGGCTCACGCGCGCTTAGATCACCGAGCTACCCGATGGCGTTTACACATTCACCGATCACATCGACGGGCTCGGCAAAACGCCCGAGCCGATCATCATCAAGTTGGCGGTCACGATCAACGGCAATCGACTGTCGGTCGACTTCGCTGGATCGTCGAAGCCGGTCAAGGACGGCATCAACACCCCGCTCCCCTTTACCAAAGCAAGTGTCTATACCGCGCTGCGCTCGGTGATGAAGTCGGAAATACCGAACTGTCGCGGCTTCGAGCGCGCCATAGTCGTCGCCGCGCCGCTTGGCACCGCCGCAATTCCGTGCATCCCGCGCCCTGCGGCGCGCGCGGAATTACCGGCTACCGAATTATCGATGCGATGTTCGGGGCACTCGCGGCTCCGTTGCCCGATCGCTTCACCGCCGACGGGATGGGCGGATCGAGCGTCCCGACCTTCGGTGGCTGGCATAACGGCAAGCCCCTATGTCTTCACCGAGACGGTCATGGGCACCTGGGGCGCTGGTCAGTCGCATGATGGCCAGGTCGGGGTACCGCACATGGGCGCAACCAGGCGAATGTGCCGATCGAGATGATCGAGGCGAGTTACCCCTCCGCATCCGCAACTACGGCACGGTCTCCGACACCGGCGGTGCCGTCGCCAGCGCGGTGGCAACTCCTTCATTCGCGAATATGAATTCCTTGGCGAGGATGGCATTTTGTCGCTGCGGTCCGACAAGCTCGCCTTCCC
>NZ_RZSJ01000269.1:0-2500 GCF_003998025.1 Mesorhizobium sp. M8A.F.Ca.ET.021.01.1.1 | reverse complement strand
CCGGTGGTTGGCTGCCGTCTTTGCGTGCTGATGATGGCTAAGATCGATGGCGGCTGGTTCGAACGCAAAACGGCCCTCCGGGTTTGATTCTGGCGGGCGGTTTAATTTGGTTTTGGGGATAGGATTTGAGTTATCGGTCCTGCGGCGTCGGCTTGGCCTGCTTGCGGGCCGCTGATGACAGGTTCGAATCGCTGGCGACCACGGCAAAATACAAAAGAGCCCGCACGATGGCGGGCTCATTTGTATTTGGTTGCGGGGACAGGATTTGAACCTGTGACCTTCAGGTTATGAGCCTGACGAGCTACCGGGCTGCTCCACCCCGCGCCACCGATTTGCAAGCGAGAGCTTGCGAGAGGTTTGTCCGCCAAATGAAAGGGCCGCTTACGCGGCCCGTGTTTCCCGTTGGCGGGCCATGTTCAGAGAAGATTTCATCGCCTCGACCCAAAAACCGGCTTCGATTTTTGGAAAGTAGGATGTGACACATAAAACGTGCGTTTAGCAGACCTGGCAGCGACCTACTCTCCCGCGTCTTGAGACGAAGTACCATCAGCGCTGGAGCGTTTCACGGCCGAGTTCGGAATGGGATCGGGTGCAGCCGCTCCGCCATAACCACCAGGTCGGCAAAACGCACGTTATTCGAGAAGCTGTTTTTTGTGCCTTTGGAGTTCTTTTAGCCTGGCGCCTTTCGAAGCGAAGCTTCGCAAGGTCGACCGACCGTCGGCGCTTGTGCGCCGCACCCACGTAGCGCCGCCCGCAGGGCGGAACAAGCGTGAGTGAGAACAAACCATCTGACGAAGTCAGATGGACATAAGGAATGAGAACGATCAAGCCGATCGAACTATTAGTACCGGTAAGCTTCAAGCGTTGCCGCTCTTCCACACCCGGCCTATCAACGTGGTCGTCTTCCACGGTTCTCAGGGAATACTCGTTTTAAGGTGGGTTTCCCGCTTAGATGCCTTCAGCGGTTATCCCGTCCGGATATAGCTACCCTGCTATGCGGCTGGCGCCACAACAGGTCCACCAGAGATCCGTCCATCCCGGTCCTCTCGTACTAGGGACAGATCCTTTCAATATTCCTACACCCACGGCAGATAGGGACCGAACTGTCTCACGACGTTCTGAACCCAACTCACGTACCGCTTTAAATGGCGAACAGCCATACCCTTGGGACCTGCTCCAGCCCCAGGATGCGATGAGTCGACATCGAGGTGCCAAACAACCCCGTCGATATGGACTCTTGGGGGTCATCAGCCTGTTATCCCCGGCGTACCTTTTATCCGTTGAGCGATGGCCCTTCCACGCGGGACCACCGGATCACTATGACCGACTTTCGTCTCTGCTCGACTTGTCAGTCTCGCAGTCAGGCAGGCTTATGCCATTGCACTCAGCGAACGATTTCCGACCGTTCTGAGCCCACCATCGCGCGCCTCCGTTACTCTTTAGGAGGCGACCGCCCCAGTCAAACTACCCACCATACATTGTCCCGGACCCGGATAACGGGCCGCGGTTAGACATCCATAGTAATAAGGGTGGTATTTCAAGGGTGGCTCCACCTGAGCTGGCGCCCAGGTTTCAAAGCCTACCACCTATCCTACACATGCCACTACGAATGCCAATGTAAAGCTATAGTAAAGGTGCACGGGGTCTTTCCGTCTAACCGCAGGAACCCCGCATCTTCACGGGGAATTCAATTTCACTGAGTCTATGCTGGAGACAGCGGGGAAGTCGTTACGCCATTCGTGCAGGTCGGAACTTACCCGACAAGGAATTTCGCTACCTTAGGACCGTTATAGTTACGGCCGCCGTTTACTGGGGCTTCGATTCAGAGCTTGCACCCCTCCTCTTAACCTTCCAGCACCGGGCAGGCGTCAGACCCTATACGTCGTCTTGCGACTTCGCAGAGCCCTGTGTTTTTGATAAACAGTCGCTACCCCCTGGTCTGTGCCACCCTCCTCCACTTGCGTGGAAAAGGGTCACGCTTCTTCCGAAGTTACGCGTGCAATTTGCCGAGTTCCTTCAGCATAGTTCTCTCAAGCGCCTTGGTATACTCTACCAGACCACCAGTGTCGGTTTCGGGTACGGTTTATAAGGAGGAGCTATTTCCTGGAACCACGCAGCAGCCCGTTCAATCCGATAAGATTGGACTACCTCAATGATCCGTCACTACCTCCAAGCCCACGAATATTAACGTGGTTCCCATCGACTACGCGTTTCCGCCTCGTCTTAGGGGCCGGCTAACCCTGCTCAGATTAGCTTTAAGCAGG
This sequence comes from Mesorhizobium sp. M8A.F.Ca.ET.021.01.1.1, assembly GCF_003998025.1. Lineage (NCBI taxonomy): Bacteria > Pseudomonadati > Pseudomonadota > Alphaproteobacteria > Hyphomicrobiales > Phyllobacteriaceae > Mesorhizobium > Mesorhizobium sp. M8A.F.Ca.ET.021.01.1.1. The sequence continues at coordinate 236 of NZ_RZSJ01000269.1, read as the reverse complement.
AACCCTTGGTCTTTCGGCGGGGGAGTCTCTCACTCCCCTTACGTTACTCATGTCAGCATTCGCACTTCTGATACCTCCACCACCCCTCACGGGTATGGCTTCATCAGCTTACAGAACGCTCCGCTACCGCTCGTATTGCTACGAACCCTAAGCTTCGGTGTATGGCTTTAGCCCCGTTACATTTTCGGCGCAAAGACCCTTATTTAGACCAGTGAGCTGTTACGCTTTCTTTAAAT
>NZ_RZSJ01000268.1:0-7740 GCF_003998025.1 Mesorhizobium sp. M8A.F.Ca.ET.021.01.1.1 | reverse complement strand
GCTCACGAAGATCGTTTGAAAGCGCTCGCGTCATCAGATGCTGGCCTCCAATCCAGCCAGCATCTTGAATCACAAACCAGCTGCTTTGGGAATCCTACGATTCTCTCAAAACAGGAACCGCTCTAGGGCGAAGCAGCCGCGGAGCGGCGTCGCGGAGACCCTAGGATCCATGCCGCGACATCAATCGAGGACGCAGCGGAACAGAATCCCGCACTGTAGCAACGCTTTGAAGTCCCGGCATGGATCCTCGGGTCTGCGCCGCGTCGCTGCGCTCCTTGCTCCGCCCGTGGATGACGAAATGAAGGGGGCTCCACCAGCCGGAAGGATGGCCTGCACTCGAACAACTCGCCCAGCCGCTAATGCACCGCCGCCACATCCCTCAGATGCATCTCGTGCATCTTCAGCACCTCCAGCGTCTTCTTGGCGAATTCCTTCAACGCCGGGTCGTCGCCGGAGCGGGCGTAGGTGGAAAACAGCGCCACAGCCTGCTTGTGCGCTTCGGTCTGCAAGGCGATGTACCTGGCCTGGAAGGCCTCGCCATCCAGCGTCTTGAGCTGGTCGAGCATTGCCTGGTCTGCCGGCAACAGCGGCGGGCCTTCGGGCTTGATGGATGCCGTGGTCTGGCTCTTTTCCAGCGCCGCCTTGAAATCCTGGCCGGCCTTGGTGTGGTCCTTGACCATCAACGCGGCGAAATCGGCGACATCAGCCGCGACGCCCTTTTTCTGCGCCAGCTTGCTGCTTTCGATCTCGAAGCGATTGGCGCTTGCCAGCGTCTTGGTGAAGGTGTCGGTGTCGACCTTGTTCTCCGACACCGCCGGCAAGGTGCTGACCGCCTGCTGGGCAAAGGCTGAAGGCGCTCCGACCAGAAGGGCCAGCATGGCAATGGCGAGATGCGGTTTCATCGAAACGCTCCGTGAAGGTGTCCTCGCAGACCCAACGCGGCAGATGCGGTGAGGTTGCCAGCCGCGTCCCTTCTCTCGCGCGGGGAGCAGCGTGATCTCTCCCTACGGGCGGCGAGGCCCCAGCAGAAAGGCCGTCATCGTTGCGCTCACGCACGCCACCGCCAACAACGCCACGGCGCCCGAAGAGCTGGGCTGTCGGCGAATCGAAACAAGGTTTTGTGAAGCGGGAGCAGTTTGAACCAACCCGTCCAGGTCGGACCTGCTCCCATGTCGAACGGAATAGGCGCGGGTCAGCTCCGCGCCGAGCAGAAAGATCTCCGATGAATAATAGACCCAGAGCAGGATGACGAGCAGCCCTCCGGCCGCACCGTATGACGATGCGATCGCACTCGTGCCGATATACCAACCGATGAGCGACTTCCCCAATGTGAACAGGGCGGCGGTCACGACAGCACCGATCGCGACATCCCGCCATTCCAAGGCGCGGTCCGGCAGGACCTTGTAGATCGCCGCAAACATCACGGAGATCAGGGAAAAGGAAATCAACGTGTTGATCGCGCTCAGAACAAATTCGCCGAACGGCAAATGAGCGCTGATCAAATTGCCCAGGGCGGAGATCGCCGCACTCGCCACCAAGGACACCAGCAACATAAAGCCGAGGGCGGCGACCAGGCCGAGACTTGCCGCACGCGCCCGCAAGAGACGCGACAGCGAACTCCCTTTCGCTTCAACCTTCCATATTGCATTGAGGGCCTGCTGCATCTCGCCAAACACCGCGGAGGCGGTGACGAGCAAAGTGGCCACGCCGATGATGGCCGCCAGGGTCCCCGATGATTTGCTGGATGCCCCTTCGAGCGCTGTCTGAAGGAGCGCCGCACTTTCTGCACCCATCAGCCCCGATATCTGGGCCGACAAAGCCAACTGTGCCGCGTCATGGCCAAATGCGATGCCCGCTATGGCGACGACAATTATCAGAACCGGGGCCAGCGACGTGGCGGCATAAAAGGCCATCGCCGCGCCATGACTAAGCGCATTGTCGTCGACAAAGCCAACCACGCTTTCTCGCACCAGGTCCCATACGTTTTTGAGTGTGGGTCGCACTTCGAATCCGTGAAAGGGGTCGCAAACCGTCTCCTATCAATGCAGCGGGTCTTCCGATGTTCCGGCCGACTTGAGCGAGAGTTTCAGCGAGGGCGCGCCTGCCTCAGTGGCAGCACGCCTCGCCATATTGCAGCTGCTCGTTCCAGTCCGGCCGGCCTTCCGGGGTAAAGTCCATCAGGTTCCACAGGATCTCGCAGGTGCCGATGGCGCGCGGGTCCTGGCCGGGTTCGGTTGGCGCGAAACCGAGTTCCGACGACCAAAAATGCCTGATGCCGTCAGCATCTCGATGAAACACCGACAGCAGCGGGATCTGCGCACCGTCGGCCGACTCGGCGTTGTAGTCGCGCTTGAAGCTGTTGTTGGCCGAAGACACCAGCCGCATGTTGCGCCAGCCGCGATCCCGGCCCAGCGTGACCAGATTTTCCAGCGCCGTCTTGGCCACGACGGCGAAGTTGAAGCCTGCGGCTTCCAAATGGCCGACCGCGCCGTCGAACTGGTCGAGCAGCGCGGTGCAGGACGGGCACGGCTGGTCGGGCCGCGCGAGCTTCGCCGTGCCGCCGCTGGTCGCCACCTCGCGCGTCTCTTGCGGGTGGCGCGGAAACATCATCTGGTAGAGGATCAGCGTGTCCTTGCCGGGCGCGAACAGCTCCGACAGTTTTATCCGCGTCGGCTTGCCGGCGATATCCAGCCCCTCGAACACATAATCCTTCGGCACCAGCCCGCCCGGCGGCAAGGTGCGCCGCGCCTCGGCCACGGCTTCCATGGCGCGGCGCAGCTCGATTTCCTTCTTCAGCAGCTTTTCGCGCGCGGTGCGGTATTTGGCGGATTCGTTGGGAAAGGTGATCATGATCCGCTCCTTGGTTCCGCGTGCCGGCGTCCCGGCAGGGTGCTCTACCCCCTAAGGACGCGACACGCCGGCCGGTTCCGACATTTTGCATCGGAACCGCTCCGGCTTTGCGACATTGCCTTCATCGGCTCCAGCTTCCAGCACGGGGGGACGAAATGAGCGAGACCGACGAGATCGACCTGCGCTGTCCGCAAGTGGTGGCCGACAACGCCGCCAAGGGCTTGCGGCTGCGCAAGCAATTCGGGCGCGGCGGCACCGAGATCGGCATCGCGCGGGCCACCGAACTGAAGAACCGCGAGAAGCTGGCGCCGTCCACCATCCGCCGCATGGTCAGCTACTTTGCCCGCCACGAGATCGACAAGCGCGGCAAGAACTACGGCAATGAGGACAACCCCTCCGCCGGATACATCGCCTGGCTGCTGTGGGGCGGTGACGAGGGCCGCGCCTGGGCGCTGGAGCTCAAGCGGAAGATCGGCAACGCGCCGGATATCTGAGCGCAAGGTCCGCGCTTCACCCTTTCACCCCACCGGCGGTGAGGCCGGAGACGATCTTGCGCTGGAAGATCAGCACCAGCACCACCAGCGGCACCGTGACGATCACCGAGGCCGCCATGATGTTGCCCCATGGAATCTCGAACTGCGAATTGCCCGAGAGCAGCGCGATCGCCACCGGCACGGTCCGCCGCGCATCGTTGGAGGTGAAGGTCAGGGCAAACAGGAACTCGTTCCACGCGCCGATGAAGGCCAGCAGTCCGGTGGTCGCCAGCGCCGGCCACATCAGCGGCAGGAAGATGCGGGTGATGATGATCCATGGCGTCGCGCCATCGAGGATCGCCGCCTCCTCGACCTCAACCGGCAGGTCGCGGACAAAGGCGGTGAGCACCCAGACGGTGAACGGCAAGGTGAAGATCATGTAGGAGAAGATCAGCGCGAAGAGCGAATTGTAGAGGCCGAACATCCGCACCAGTTCGAACAGCCCGGCCAGCACAGCCACCTGCGGGAACATCGTGACCGACAGGATGGCGAACAGCAATGCCGAGCGGCCGCGAAAACGGACACGCGCCAGTGCGTAGGCCGCGGTGACGCCGAGGAACAGCGAGAGTGCGACGACCGCGCCCGAGACGACCAGCGAATTCAGGAGATTGCGCATGAAGGCGCCCTCGGCCAGCACGTTGCGATAATTGTCGAGGCTGGGTGCTTTCGGCCACGGATCGGCCTGGAACAGCTCGGTCCCCGATTTCAGGCTGGTGACGATGGCATAGTAGAATGGGAACACCGCGATGAGCACGATTGCCCCGACCAGCAGATAAAAGGCCGTGCGCTTCAGGAGCCACATCTCAGCGGCCTCCTTCCAGGCTTATCCGGCCGACGCGGATGGTGAGGATGGTGAGCAAGGCGAGGATGAGGAAGAGCAGGGTCGAGGCGGCCGAGCCATAGGCGAACTTGTCGAACTCGAACAGGTTCTCGCGGGCGAACACCGACATCGACTTGGTGTGCGCATTGTTGGGCGTCAGCACATAGATCAGGTCGAAGATGCGCAGCGCATCGAGCGCCCGGAAGATCACGGCCACCATCAACGCCGGGCGGATCAGCGGCAAGGTCACCCGCCAGAAGATCTGCCAGGGATTGGCGCCGTCGAGCCTGGCGACCTCGATGATCTCGCGCGGTAGCATCTGCAGCGCGGCCAGGATCAGCAGCGCCATGAAGGGCGTCGTCTTCCAGATGTCGACGATCAGCACCGCCGCCATCGCGGTGTCGGCACTGGCTGTCCAGGCGATCTTGGTGTCGATCAGCCCCAGATTGATCAGCACGACATTGATGATGCCGAACTGGTCGTTCAGCATCCACTGCCACATCTTGGCCGAGACGATGGTCGGGATCGCCCAGGGGATGAGGATCGCCGCCCTGACGATGCCGCGGCCGGGAAATTCGGCGTTGAGCACCAGGGCGACGACCATGCCGAGGATCGTCTCGCAGGTCACCGAAACCACCGCGAACCGCACGGTGTTCCACACGGCGCCCCACCAGACCGGGTCGAGAAGCAGCCCGTCGTGGATGACCCTGCCGCTCGGCATGCGCAGAACCGAGACATAATTGGCGAGGCCGACCCATTGGCGGGCGTCGAGATCGGACAGCGAGGCATCGGTGAAGCTGAAATAGACCGTGCGGGCGAGCGGCCAGCCGGCAGCGGCGGCGAGCACCAGAAGCATCGGCGCCAGGAACAGCCACGCCGAGCGCACACGCTGGCGCATCAGCCGCGAGCCCTGGCGCCGGTCGGTGGCATCGGCCGGTCGCGCGCTCACCAGCCCTTGCCTTTCAGCCGGGTCAGCGTCGCCTCGAGGTCGGCCAGATTGTCGGCGGCGCTGCCTTCGCCGGACAAGGTCTTGTGGACGGCGTTCCAGAACTGGCTCGACGCCTCGTTGTACTTATTCCTGGTCACCGCCGAGGGCCGCGGCCCGGCATTGAGGAAGACATCCTTCCAGTGCGGTATGATCGGCTGCTGGCTGGCGATGTCGGCATCGTCATAGAGCGCCTGGATGGTCGGCAGGTTGGCGGTCTTCAGCGTGCGGTATTTCTGCATTGCCGGCGAGGCAATGAACTTGACCAGTTCGATCGCCGCATCCGGGTGCTTGGAATATTTCGAGACCGCGAGGTTCCAGCCGCCGAGCGTCGCCGCCGGGCGGGCGCCCTCGCCCGTGCCCGCCGGCAGCGGCGCGACGTCGAACCTGCCCTTGATCGGCGACCCCTGGCTGTTGCCCAGCGCATAGGCATAGGGCCAGTTGCGCATGAAGACCGCATTGCCCGTCTGCCAGACGCCACGCGATTCTTCTTCCTGGTAGGCGAGCACGCCCGGCGGCGCGATCGTGCCGATCCAGCCCTTGGCCATGTCGAGCGCGGCCGCCGCCTGGGCGTTGTTGATGGAAATCGCGCCATCCGGCTCGACGATATGGCCGCCGCCGTTCGACACCACCCATTCGAACGCGTCGCAGGTCAGCCCTTCATAGGCGTTGCCCTGGAAGACGAAGCCCCAGATATCCCTGTTGCCCGAGGCCCGCTCATTGTCCATCACCAGCCTGGCGGTGTCGCCCAGTTCCTTCCAGGTGGCCGGCACCTTGGCACCATATTTGTCGAGCAGATCCTTGCGGTAATAGAGCGCCGGCGCATCGGTGAAGATCGGCAGCGCCACCAGCCTGCCGTCGACGGTCTGCGACTGGATGATCGACGGGAAATGCGTGGCCACGACATCCCTGGTCGCCTCGGTCAGGTCGACGAACTGCCTGGCGAGCTGCGGCGCCCAGATGACATCGGTCTGGTAGACGTCGACGTCGCTGTTGCCGGCGGCGAGCCACAGCCTGTACTGGCCGAACTGGTCGGTCCCGGACGACGGCATGGCGACGATGGTGACCTTGTCGCCGCTTACTTTCTCATAGCGGTCGAGGATCTCGCGCAGCACCTTGAGGCCGTTGCCGGTGTCACCCGAGACGATCGACAGTTCGACCGCCCGCGCCGAACCCGACGCGAGCACGGCAGCGACGCTCAACGCCAGCAATGCGTGGAAAACCTTCATCGCGGTGGATCTCCTTGGCAACTGGCGGCACAGAGCACCGGCAGCCGGTCAGACCCCACCGTTCATTGAATGCGGAGCGGCGCTTTGGGTTCCGAACAGGCCATGACCGGGGACGGCTGGGTCAGCCTTCCCAGGCGACGGGCCGCATGCCCAGCCGCTCGTAGAGCCGCACGGCGGCCGCGTTCTCGAGCGTATTGGTCTTGAGATCGACATGGGCGGCACCCCGGTCGCGAAAAATGGCGAAGGCGTGCCACATCAGGGCCTCGCCGACACCCTTGCCGCGTGCCTCCGGATGAACGGCCAGGTCCTTGACGAATGCCGAGCTCCAGCACAGTGCGGCCGCCGCCAGCCGGCCCTTGGCATCGATGACGAGGAAACACAGCGCCGGGTCGAATTCGGGATCTTCGGATATGCGTGGCCACCATTCGTCGAAGGGGCCGTCTGTGCCATCGTCGAACACTTCGCCCAGCAGCGCATGCAGCGGCAGCGCGTCACCGCGCTCGAAGCTGCGCATGACAAAACCGTCAGGCCAGTGCGGCGCAACCAGCGTCTCGTCGAAGATCTTGCGCAGCCGGATGTCGTTTGGAGCCGGCGGACGCGGTTCGGGCATCGCGCTCAGGCGTCGGGCTGCAGGCGCCCGCGCTTGCGGTCGACACCGAGGCCGGTGGCCTCGAGCAGGCCCTTGCGCTTGGCGTCGAAATAGTAGCCGGTCTGGTAGAGCCAGTCGGCCTTCTTGGCGTTGCCGTTCGACACCAGCCAGGCGCCGCGCAGATATTTGACCGCGTATTTGAGATTGGTCTCGGCGTCGAACAGGCCCTTGGCCGGCCCGTCATAGCCCATGCCGCGCGCCGTCGCGTGCTTGATCTGCATCAGTCCCCAATGGCCGTTATTGTAGGCCTTGGGATTGTAGGTGCTTTCGCGGTTGACGACATGGCGCACCAGATCCACCGGCACCTGGTAGAAGGCGGCGTATTTGACGATCAGGCGGTCGACGTCGCCGCGCATGCCGGTCGCATGCTGTTCTTCCGCCGGCTCGACCGGCGCCGACGGGAACTGCACCAGGGCAGCCGGGTTCTGCGGCACGACATAGGCCACCTGCTGCACGCCGGGCATTTTCTGGCCGCCCTTGGCAACCGCCGGCACGATGAGCCCCGCGGTCGTGTAGGTCCCGGCGACCCCGACCGGCTGGCCGGCCTTGGACGGCGGCGGCGCCTGCCAGGCATTGGCGGCCATCACGGCGGGGACTGCCGGCGTTGTAGGCGTTGCCCCGGCAAAGGCGGCGGTCGCCGCGGCCGGCTGGGCGGCGGGATCGAGTGCCGGGGC
>NZ_RZSJ01000267.1:0-7772 GCF_003998025.1 Mesorhizobium sp. M8A.F.Ca.ET.021.01.1.1 | reverse complement strand
GTTGACGATGGCATAGGTGTCGGCCCAAATATGCCAATCGCCCCTCACCGCCTCGGCGCGCATACGCGTGCTAAACAGCGGCCCGCCGGTTTCGGTCAACGTCTCCGCGCCCGCCCGCCAGTTTATCAGCTCGATCGCGCCCGGCGCGAAAGCGTGGTCGACCGTCGAGGCGAAGCCGGCATCATGCACGGCGTCATCGGCAATGATCGGCATGAACTGAAAGCCACCGCCTGCCGCGGCCATGGCGGCTTTCACCGTGATGATCCTGTTCTGGTTCCAAAGGTTTTCCTTGACGATGACCTGCTCGGCCATGCCGAGATCGCGAGCCACCGCGATCATGCCCGGGAGGTCGCCGACTTCGAGCTTGTTGTCGAGATTGATGAGGATTCTGTCCCTAGTCGTCATCAGCATTTCGCGCAATGTCGAGACGGTCTCGTTGGTGACGGCATGGGTGCCCTCGATCACCAGCCGGCATCTCTTCAATTCGGCCAGCGTGTAGTTGATGACTTCGCCCTTGCAGGTCGTCGTACGGTCGAGCCAGCTGTCATGCATGACGATGAGCTCGCCGTCCTTCGAGCGCCTGATGTCGACCTCGACGATTTCGGCGCCGATCGCGATCGAACCTTCAACCGCCGCGAGCGAGTTTTCCGCATAGAGCGTCTTGCCGGCCTGCATGCTGCCGGCTCTGTGCGCGGCCACCATGACATGGTCGCGCCACTGGTTGGCATGTTCGAAGCGGTCGAGGATCTGCCTGGCGCGTGTTTCGCCGGCCAAGGCCTGGCCGGCGGAGGCCGCCAGCGCGGTGGAAAGCAGAAGGTTCAGCCAGATCGTCCGCATCGAGAATCGCTCCTTGCCGGATCGAGCCGGGGATAGGCGACCTCGGTGACATCCAGGTGAACGAAGCCGGCTAGCGGTTGGCCGGCGATGCGGGTCAGATGCGTTTCGAGAGCCGGCGGAACCAGGCCATTGCAGGCATTTCGACCAGGCGCCATGTGATCCACGACACGGCGATGGTGGCGGCGAGCATGACGACGATCGCTACAGTCCCTGTCCAGCCGGGCCCAAAGCCTGTCGCGGGCCCGCCACGCAGCACGATGTCGCCAATCAAGCCGAGGCCGAGCTTGCGCTCGACGAGCCCGGCGACGTTGATCAGGCGCGCCTGGACGAAGATGTGGACCATGTAGATCGAATAGGACAGCGCGCCGAGCGTCAGCATGAAGGGCGTCCTGAGCAACGCGCTGATCCAGCCGCCTTCATGGGCGAACAGAAACAACGCCAGGGCGAACACCAGGGGCGCGGCGATGCCGAAATCATTGTCGCCCGCCAGCGAGACAAAAAGAACGATGACGGCCACCATGACGATTTCGGCAAGAGTCCAGCTCACCCGCGGGCCGTTTGTGACCAGGACCTGTCGCGCCCCTGCAATGGAATCATGCTGAAACCAGGCCAGCAGGGCGCCGAGCGAGAAGCCGTAGAGGCAGCGGATGAAGCCGAAATCGTAGGACACATCCATATGATGCGTGGAGAAACCGAGCAGGAACAGCGGCGCGGTGACGGCGGCGGCGACAAACCATATCCAGGCGCGTGCGCCGGCGATGAGGACCACGGCGGCAAACAGGAGATAGGCGAAAAACTCGGCCGAGATGCTCCAGCTTGGCGCATTCCACGTCAACCGATCCTCGAAGCCGACACCTTGCAGCAGAAGGAGATTGGCAGCCAGGCTCTTGAGGTCGAAGCCGCCGGTGAAGGGAGCGGCCCCCGTGCCATGCAATTGCGGCAGCATCAGCCGCAACAATTCGAAGGCGGCAAAGGCGGCAAGCATGACCAGATGCAGCGGATAGATGCGGCCGAAACGGACCAGGGCAAAGCGGGCGACCTCTTCCGGCCGGCCCAGCCGATTGGCATAGCTGGAGGCGATGACGAAGCCGGAAAGGACGAAGAAGAAGTCGACGAAAAGGTAGGACGAACCGATAAAGCTGCTCTGCGAGATCACTGATGCGGTCGGGAAATGAAACAGCGCCACCAGCAACGCGCAGATGCCGCGCCACGAATCGAGAACCTGGAAGCGATCGCCGGCGATCGTGCCGGCGTGGGTCGACACCACGGCATCCGACGGATTAAGAAACGCGGTCTGCGTCATGATGATACAAATCCTGTCTTGCCGTGGCGCCCGGGCGGCGCGGTTTCGTCTCCCCAAGCTGTGACTGGCATCTTCCATGCCGGTTCTGTAGTTGTTGCACCCCGATGAAAACGAGGACCCGTAATGGCGACCAAGAACATCGACCATGCCTTCACCGCCCGCTCCAAAACGGGTGGCGCCCTTGAGCCGACCTATTCGGGCGCGCTGTCTTTCATGCGGCGCAAATACACCAAGGACGTGAAGGGCGCGGATGCGGTGGTGTGGGGCATTCCCTTCGACGCCGCCGTCACCAACCGGCCGGGCGCCCGGTTCGGGCCGCAGGCGATCCGCCGCGCCTCGGCGATCCTCGACAACGACCCGCAATACCCGTTTTCGCGCGATCTGTTCGAGCACCTCGCCGTGGTCGATTATGGCGACTGCCTGCTCGACTCGGGCAACCATCAGAAGACGCCCGGCACGATCGAGCGCGAAGCGGCCAAGATCCTGAAATCGGGCGCCTTCCTGCTGACGCTGGGCGGCGACCATTTCGTCACCTGGCCGCTGCTCAAGGCGCATGCCGCCATCCACGGACCGCTGGCCTTGGTGCAGTTCGACGCCCACCAGGACACATGGCCCGATGACGGCAAGCGCATCGACCACGGGTCCTTTGTCGGCCGAGCGGTCAAGGAAGGCATCATCGATCCCGACCGCTCGATCCAGATCGGCATCCGCACCCACGCGCCCGACACGTTCGGCATCAAGATCCTCTATGGCCATGAGATCGAGGAGATGCGCGCCTCCGACATCGCCTACGCCATCGTCGATCGCACCGGCGGCAAGAAGACCTATCTGACCTTCGACATCGACTGCCTCGATCCGGCCTATGCGCCTGGAACCGGCACGCCAGTTTCGGGCGGCCCGTCCTCGGCGAAGATCCTGTCGACGCTGCGTCAGCTCAACCAGGTCGATATCGTCGGCGCCGATGTCGTGGAGGTTGCGCCGGCCTATGATCACGCCGATATAACGGCGATCGCCGGTTCGATGGTGGCCATGCAGTATCTCGGCCTGCTGGCCGAGCGAAAGGCACGGCTCGAGGAGCTGAACAACGGCAACCACAACGGCGCCGCGGTCAATCATGGCAACGGCATATAGTCTTGGTATATCAGGGAATTTGATCAGGCAATGAAACCGAAAATCTTCATCGACGGCGAGCACGGCACCACCGGCCTCCAGATCCGGGCGCTGCTTGCCGAGCGCGGCGATCTGGAGATCATTTCCATTCCGGTCGAGCGTCGCAAGGAAACGACCGCGCGCGCCGAATTCCTCAACGCCGCCGATATCGCCATCCTGTGCCTGCCCGACGATGCAGCCAGGGAAAGCGTCTCGCTGATCACCAACGACACCACCAAGGTGATCGATGCGTCGACCGCGCATCGCGTGGCCGAAGGCTGGGAATATGGCTTCGCCGAACTGGACAAGGAGCAGGCGAAGAAGATCGCCACGGCCAAGCGCGTCGCCAATCCCGGCTGCTGGCCGCAGGGACCGATCGCGACGCTCAGGCCGCTGGTCACCGCAGGCCTGCTGCCGGCCAATTTCCCGATCGCCGTCAACGGGATCACGGGTTATTCGGGCGGCGGGCGCCCGATGATCGAGGACTATGTCGCCAAGGGCGAGGACGCCTCGGAGTTCCTGCCCTATGGCCTGACCCTGCAGCACAAGCACGTGCCGGAATTGAAGGCCTATGCGAAGCTGTCGCATGATCCGATCATGCAGCCGGCGGTGGGCAATTTCGCCCAAGGCATGATCACGGTGGTGCCGTTGCAGCTCGGCGGCCTCGAACGCGTGCCGACGGGTGCCGAACTTCACGCCGCCATTGCGGACCATTTCGCCGCGATCAAGGGCGGTGTGGTCGAGGTGGCGCCCTATGCGCATCTGGAGCGCGTGCCGGACATCGACCCGGAGATCTACAATGGCACCAACCGCATGAAGGTCTATGTCTTTGCCAACGACAGCAGAGCCCAGGCGCTGCTGCTGGCGGTCTACGACAATCTCGGCAAGGGTGCCTCGGGCGCGGCCGTCCAGAACATGGACCTGATGCTCGGCCTGTGATGGACGCACCGGCCTTTCCAGCGCGCTGGCAAGTCAGCGAACCCGAACTCATTGCCGAAACCTTCTCGAGCCGCATCTGGAAGGTGCGGCGCGAGGACGGCTCACCGGCGATCGTGAAGGCGCTGAAGCCGTTCGACGACGTTGCCGACGAGTTGCGCGGCGAGCATTTCCTTGCCTGGCGGCGCGGCGAAGGCGGCGATAAGACGACGCAGTCCAACGAATTCTGGATGTGATCGGCCGCGCTCAGCGTCCGACGGCAATCTCGTTGGGCAAGGGATAAGCGCCCTTGGTGCCCCGCCAATGGGCGGCGGCAAAGCCCAGCACAACAAGCGCAAACGCCTGATGGGTCAGCGCCATATGCAGGGGCACCTGCATCAGCAGCGTGCCGATACCGATCGAAGCTTGCACCAATACCAGAACGAACAACAGCGTCGCGCGTCGCGCATGCGTCGAGCCTGGCAGCCGCCGACGCGTGGCGATCATGTGCCAGAGCGCGACGGCGAAGACCGTATAGGCGCCGAGCCGGTGGATGAACTGCACCGTCTTCGGGTTCTCGAAGACGTTGCGCCACGCCGGATCGAGGATGAGCAGATCGCCGGGAACGATCCTGCCGTCCATCAGCGGCCAGGTGTTGTAGCTCATGCCGGCGTCGAGACCGGCCACCAGACCGCCGAGATAAATCTGGATCAGCGCCAGAAGCACGATGAGACCGGCCAATCTCTGCGTCGAGCGATCGGCCGCAGGCTCGGAGTGAGGAGCGAGACCCCGCGCGACAACCATGGTCGCGGTGAAGATCAGGGCCGCCAGCGTCAAGTGCGTGGCGAGCCTGTACTGGCTCACCGACACGCGGTCGACCAGGCCGGAGGCCACCATCCACCAGCCGATGGCCCCCTGCAGCCCGCCGAGAAGCAGAATGCCGACCAGCTTCGGTCCAAGGCCGCGCTCGATGCGGCGCGTCGCCCAGAAGACCAGAAGCGGCAAGGCAAAGACCAGGCCGACACTGCGCGCGAGCAGGCGATGCGCCCATTCCCACCAGAAGATCGACTTGAACGCCTCGATGCTCATGTCCTTGTTGAGCTCTGTGTATTGCGGGATCTGCTGGTAGCGCTGGAATTCCTCCTGCCAGTCGGCGTCGTTGAGCGGCGGGATGACGCCATGGATCGGCTGCCATTCGGTGATCGACAGGCCGGATTCGGTCAACCGCGTGGCGCCGCCAACCAGCACCAGCGCGAACAGCACCAGGAGCACGACGTACAGCCAGCCGCGCACGAGTACCCGGTTGTGCAGGTCGCGGTCGCGGGCCTGATAGGGCGCGGCGGCGGTGATGGCGGCCATGGCTATATCCCGGCAGGTTGAATGTCGCGGATTGGTGAACCATCGCACTCCTGCTGGCAAGACCGCGCAGCGCGGCACGCCGTCGCGCCTGATGTGGTAGGTTGCGCGCGTCCCGCGTTCGGCCTAAGCGGTAGCCATCAACGAGGCCAAGCCATGCCCATTCGACTGAAAAAGCTTATCGGAATGTTCCTGCTTTTGGCGCTGGTCATCATCTACGCGCTGGTCGCGTCGATCTTCGCGGTCGCCCGCCTGTCGGAGTCGGGCGCGCTGGTGCAATTCCTGTTCTTCCTGCTTAGCGGTCTGCTCTGGGTGCTGCCAGCGATGGGCATCATCAAATGGCTGATGCTGGAGCCGAGGGCCAAGCGCTGAGCCCAGCCCGGACCGGGCAGTCCGTCAGATCGTGACGAGCATCTTGCCGGCGTTGGCGAGCGGCGTCGTCACGCCCGACAGCATCGTGCGGATATGGTGCAGGCTCTGGTAGCGGCCATTGACCGAAATGCGCGGCAAGGCATGCAGGAAACCGGCATGTTCGGCGCGCAGCACGCCGTGGCGGGTGGTCACGGCGGAAGCATAGCCGGCGTCGCGCGCGAAGCCCACTTCGCGGCAACCGACGGCGCTGGCGTAGCCGTAGGGATAGGCGAAATGGCGGGGTTCCTCGCCAAGCTCAGTTCGCAGCATGTCGTTGACGGCGCCGATCTCGCGCCGCGCATCGGCCTCGGAAAGCCGCTTCAGATTGCTGTGGTTGACCGTATGGGCGCCCATCGTCACCAGCGGATGTGCGGCGACGGTACGGATCTCATCCCAGTTCATCAGCGTGCGCAGGCGTGGGGCGTCCGCGTCGACCCCATTGGAAGCGGCCAGATCGCGCAGCACGCTCCGCAGGTCCTCCTCGCCGACCTCGGTGGTAAAATAGGCATGCAGGCGGGCGATGGCCTGATGTTTCCTGACGGGGGTCGCGCAATCGATCACGGTCGGGCCGTTCGGTGTGGTCAGGGTCAGGCGATCGCAGGCATTGACGATGTCCTCGACCACATCCCACCAAAGGTGGGCGGTGCCATCGATCAGCCCTGGAGCGACATAGATGGTGAGCGGCGCGCCATGCTTCTCCAGCACCGGCAAGGCCTCGGTCATGTTGTCGCGATAGGCATCGTCGGCGGTGATGGTGGCGAACCGGCCGCCCTTGCCGCCTGCCTTGATGCGCTCCACGGCTTCGTCCATCGAGACGAAGGCATAGCCGTCCGCTCTCATGTCGGCGATCACGGCATCGAGGAAACTGGGCGCGATGTTGAGGTGCCGGTTGACGCTGTCGGGCTTTTCGGGTGTCGCCGTCACGCGGTGCAGCATCAGGATGGCGCCGATGCCGCCGACAAACGGCCTGGCCAGCGGTGCGAGGCCGGTATAGCGGGCGACGTTGAGCGCCAGTTTCCGGATTGCCTCCCCACCGTCGATCATTCATTCACCTTTTGCGCCTAGGCTATCCAAGCACGGAATACGCCCGAGCGCCCCCCAAATCGGGATCAGTACGCCTTAAGGATTGAGGTATGGTTGACGCAACCGCGTCATTTGATGGCAAGCGGCTCGCGGCGATCCAGGCTTCATCACGCGCACTGCCCGGGCATACCGCGGGGCTGTCGGTTTCAGTTGCCGCCGCCGAAGGACTCGCGGCGTATGCGGCGTTCTGTCGTTCGGCACTTTATGCGCCGGCGCAAAGTGCGGCATGGGTCTTGACCTGGGCCGCCGAGGTCAAGCCCGATCTGCTCATCGCCACGCTCGAACTGGAGGGCAGGCCGGCTTTCGCAGTGGCGCTGGAGGTGGTCAAGCGCGGCCCGTTGCGGGTCGCCCAGTTCATGGGCGGCCGCCACGCCAATGGCAATTTCGCCGCCGCCGAACCGCAATGGCTGGCGAGCGGCGACATCACAGCCATCCGCTCAATGCTCGCGGCGATCGCCGGGTCCCGGCCCGATGTTGATCTCATCGCGCTGGAAAGATTGCTGCCCGATCTCGACGGCATCGCCAATCCGCTGGCATCGCTCGATCATTTCGCCAGCCCCAATCTTTCGCTGGCCGTCGACCTCAGCGGTGGATTCGATGCGCTGCTGCTGCGTGCCAGCGGCAAGCGCAAACGCAAGAAGCATCGTTCGCAGACGCGCAAGTTCGAGGCCGTCGGCAGCCACCGGCGCATCGAGGCGCGCAGCGCCGACGAGGTGGA
>NZ_RZSJ01000266.1:0-7788 GCF_003998025.1 Mesorhizobium sp. M8A.F.Ca.ET.021.01.1.1 | reverse complement strand
CGCCGCCTATCTCAAGGCATGCAAGCTCGACGAGCGAGCGCTTTCGACCTTGCCGCCAGGACGTTTCCTGATGCCGGGCGACCTTGAAGGCTCGCCCGCGCTGACTTTCGCGCCGCTGGCCGGCCTCGGCGACAGGCGCGCGCGCAACGGGTCGTTGCATGCCATGATGGAACGGCGCTACGAGGCCTACAAGACACATGTCGTCAAACCGTTCTTCCGCGAGCATATCACGCGTCTGGACCGCCAGATCGTACTCATCGACGCGATGCAGGCGCTGAACGCCGGGCCTGGCGCGATGGCCGACCTGGAGCGCGCCGTCACCGAGATCCTCAACTGCTTCCGCCCCGGCCGGGGCAGCTTCCTCACCGACCTTTTCTCCCGGCGTATCGACCGCATCCTGGTTGCCGCGACCAAGGCCGATCATCTGCACCACGAAAGCCATGACCGGCTGCAGGCGATCGTGCGGCGCCTGGCCGACCGCGCCGTGGCGCGGGCGAATTTCACCGGCGCCGATGTCGACGTGGTCGCGATGGCGGCCGTGCGCGCGACCCGCGAAGGCACCGTCAAGCAGGGCCGGGAAACATTGCCTGTTATCATCGGCACGCCGATCGCCGGCGAGAAGATCAATGGCGAAACCTTCGACGGAAAGACGGAAACAGCTATATTTCCTGGTGATTTACCGGAAAAAATTGATGCTGTTTTCGATCTTTCGGGACCGGACCACAGGCAGGACTCCACAGACCCGGCAATCCGCTTCGTCCGGTTCCGTCCGCCCAAACTCGAACGCACGGCCGAAGGCGTCACGCTGTCGCTGCCGCATATCCGGCTCGACCGTGCCCTGCAGTTCCTGATCGGAGACCATTTGGCATGACAGCGCCCCGCAAACCGGCGGCATTCCGTATCGAGCCGGAAGCCGCGGCGAAACAAGACGCGCCACGAGCCCGCCAGGCCGAACCGTCGCGCAAACCACGCTCGGTGAAGGCCGATGTGGCGCTGGTCATCCCGGCGGAGGTCGACGTCTTCGACGAACCGGACATTATTGCCGCCGAGCCGTCGCCGTCGGTCGCCCCCCGAAAACGCTCGGTTCTCGGCAGCATCTTCTTTGGCGCCTTCGGCGTGCTGGTTTCGCTGGCTGTCGGCCTGTGGACCGACCAGTTGATACGCGATCTCTTTGCCCGCGCCGAATGGCTGGGCTGGCTCGCCGCCGGCATGGCGGCGACAGCGTTGCTGGCGCTTCTGGTGATCCTGATTCGCGAATCCCTGGCGATCGCCCGGCTCGCCGAGGTCGAAAAGCTGCAAAAGCGAGCCCTCGACGCCATCGCGCGTGACGATCCGAAAGCGGCGCGATCTGTGGTCGATGAACTGTCGGCCTTTGTCGCGGCCAAACCCGAGACCGCGGCCGGCCGGCGCGCGCTGGCCGAATTGCGCGGCGAGATCATCGACGGCGCCAGTCTGGTACGCCTGGCGGAAGCGGAAATCCTCGGCCCCCTCGATGCCAGGGCCAAGGTGATGGTCCTCGAGGCCGCCAAGCGCGTCTCGCTGGTGACGGCGGTGAGCCCGCGCGCGCTCGTCGACGTCGCCTATGTCGTCTTTGAGGCCGGGCGCCTCATCCGCCGGCTGTCGGAACTCTATGGCGGACGACCCGGAACGCTGGGTTTCTTCCGCCTGGCGCGCAGTGTGCTGGCGCATCTGGCGGTCACCGGCTCGATTGCCGTCGGCGACAGCTTTGTCCAACAGATCGTCGGCCACGGCCTGGCGGCGCGCCTCTCGGCCAAGCTCGGCGAAGGCGTCGTCAACGGCATGATGACGGCGCGCATCGGCATCGCCGCCATGGAGACGGCGCGCCCCCTGCCCTTCAGCGCTGCCAAGCGCCCGGGACTGGGCGATTTCCTCGCCGCGCTGACGTCGTTTGCGACAAGGAAAGACGCCGAAACAAACGCACCCGACAAATGACGAGCGCCTCTTTCGCGGCACGATGGGATTGCGCTTTCGAGGCCCTGAGGTGACGAAGCATTAACCAATCTTCTTCATGGTCAAACCGGTTTCAAACAGCCTCGTTGTTGCCGGGTGTCGTCGATGAAAAGCGTAATTCTGTCCAGCATCTTGCCCCTGGCGGCGGCGATCACAGCAGTCGCCGGTATTGCCTCCGGGGCTTGCGCCGGAGAGCCGGACAAGCAGTTTTTCCAGTCGGCCGAAGGCAAGTGGGTCGGCCCCGGCGAAATCGTCGCCGGCAAGTACAAGGGTACGAAATTCAACTGCAGCTTCACCGGCTCCACCCCCGACGGCAAGACGGGCATGACGCTTGACGGCGGCTGCCGGGTCGGCATGTTCACCCAGCCGATGTCGGCCAAGATCGAGCGCAACGGCCGCGACTACAAGGGTTCCTTCATGGGCGGCTCGGCCGGTGCCGGGCTCGATATCATCGGCGGCAATGTCGTCGACGCCCGCAAGGTGGTCTTCACCATCAACCGCAACCAGCTGCGCGGCGTCATGCAGGCACGCATTCCCGACGACAATTCGATGACGGTGACGGTCGCCGTGCGCGTTCAGGACCAACTGGTGCCGGTGATCGGCATGAGCCTTAAGCGAGTCGATGCCGTCGAAGTCGGCTCCATCACGCCGAACTGAGGCGCACCCCGCCTCCATTTCTTTAAGCAATTCCGGATGGTTCTTGGCATTGCTGGGATACCCCCAAACAAAAGAGGCGGCAGCCCATCGCCACCGCCTCCTTTGAAACAAACGAACCGGGCGTCAGCCCTTGATCGCGGCGGTCACCTCGTCATAGGCCTTGCAGGCGTCGGCCAAGGTCGTGGAACCCTGATACTTGGTCGTCACCGCCTGGACCTTGGCGGTCAGGTCAGCCGCCTTGGACGGGTCCTTGGTGATCGCCTCCTGCAGCGCGGCGGCCATGTCCTGCGCTTTCTTGGTTGCGATCTCGGTCGTGCATTCCGGCGCCTTTGAACAGGCCGAACCGGCAAGCACCGCCAGCCCGACGGCAACGAGCAAAAACTTCTTCATGTCAGTCATCTCCTCAAAAGGGCGCGACTTGATCGCCGCTCACCCCCAATGGCCGAAGCCGAGCGTGCTTAGCCTTCGATTGTGGCAAGATGCAACGCGTTACCGACGTTAACTTGTGTAGCGCGCCTGCAATATCGCCAACGGCCGGATTCAGGCTGCTGTGTCGGCGGCGGCAAAGTTCAGCTACGCGGTTGTAGCAGCGCCAAGACGGCCGTCGATGCGGCAAGGATGGCCGTCACGGTCAAAGGCGCTGTCGGGCCATAGGTGTCCACAACATAACCGCCGACAACCGCACCGGTGGTGATGGCGACCTGAAAGGAGGCGACCATCAGGCTGCCGGCTGCTTCCAGCGCGTCAGGCGCCGCGCGAGACAGATTTGTCGGCAGCACCACAGGCGCCATGCCGAAGGCGAAACCCCACAGGGTGGCGAACCCAAAGGCAACGCCGATGTGCACGCCCCAAAGCACCAATGCCAGCGCCGCGAACGCCATCAATGCGGCCGTAACCACGAGAGCCACGTGGATATTGGCGTCGGCCATGCGGCCACCGGCAATATTGCCGATCACAGCCGCGATGCCAAATCCGAGCAATGCCAGGGCAATTGGCCCGGTTGCAAGGAGCGTCACGTGTTCGAGAAAGGGACGCACATAGACCGAGCCGGCAAAATGCCCCGTCATCAGCAAAAGGATGGCGAGCATACCGAGTTGAATGCCACGCCGCCGTGTCAGCCGAAAGACGTCTGCAAGACTATTGCTTGCCGTTGCAGGCAAGGTCGGCAGGCTGAGCAACTGCAGCAGCATGGCAAGCAAGGCCAACCCCGCCGTCATGGCCATGGCGCTGCGCCAACCCAGCCAATCGCTGATCAACGCGCCCATCGACGGTGCGGCAATTGTTGCGAGCGAGACGCCGAGGGTGACGATCGCCATGCCCCGCCCCGTCGCATTGGCGCCAACCAGCCTCGCCACGACGGCGACCGAAAGTGCCCAGAAAGCGCTGAGAGCGATCCCCAGTCCGGCCCGGCCCAACAATAACAGCCAGAAATTGGGCGCCAGCGCCGCAAGAATGTTGGAACCGACCGCCAGGGCCATGAGGCCGACAAGCACCGTCTTGCGGTTCAATCGGCCGATGAGGACATTGCTCAACATGGCCGTCACGGCGCCGACGGAAGCGGTGGCGGTGACCACCTGCCCGGCCGTCCCCTCGCTGATGCCGAGATCGCGCGCCATCGGCGTCAACAGACCTGCCGGCAGGAATTCGGCGGACACCAGCGCAAAGCTGGTTGCCGCCAACGAAAGGACCGCGAACCATGTGGTTGCGCTCCACGTCGCCGGCGCGGCGGCATCAAGGTCTATCGCCGCGTCTTCAAGCTGTAATGTTGTGTCAGTCACGGAAGGATCTCCAAAGTTTGGAGATCTTTCATAAACGAGTCTTTTCGGATGATATGTATCTCAAAATCCGAAATTCATGTCTATTCGTCCAGGAATTGTGCGACGCACAACGCCCGGCGAGACATTGGTGATGCGCTTGAAGGCGCGAGCGAAGGATGCCTCGGAATCATAGCCCAAGCGGGTAGCAACCTCGGCCACCGACAAGCCGTTTTGTCCCAACAACTCGCGGGCAAGCTGCATGCGCAGACGGGCGAGATAGCGTGCCGCGCCTTCTCCCAATACGGCGCTGAAGCGCTCCGCGAAAATCGAGCGCGATTGGCCCGCCAGGCCGGCGAGGCTTTCGAGCGTCCAGTTATGGCCGGGGTCTCGGTGCATGGCTGCCAGAGCGCGGCCGATATGAGGGTCGCGGATGGCCGCGAGCCAACCGGTGGTCGAAGTTCCCGTGCAATTGACCCAGCAACGAATGAGCCGGGCTGTCAGCAAGTCCGCCATACGCGACAAGATGGTGGCGCTGCCCATCTGCGGTTGCGCGGCCTCCGCGGTCATTGCCGCCAGCAAAGGACCAACGACCGGGTCATTGCCGGCAACGTCGCAACCCTTGATGAGAGGTGGCATCAACGCGATCAATGGGTTAAGCGCACAGGCGCCCAAGGTCATGGAGCCGCAGAACAGGGTGCTTGTCGCGCCCGTGCCTTCCCGCACGACTTCGCAGACGTTGCCCCCCAACTTGGTCACCTGGCAATCATCGAGCGAGCCGCCTGCGACGTCCGGCGCGCTAGCCAGCCGATGGGCGATGCCTTGCGGCAGCAGCACCAAATCGCCATTGCGCAACTCATGCCATCCCTGCGCTTCGGTATGGATCCAGCATGGACCCTGACTTACAAAGTGAAAACGAAGGAGCGGTTGCTCCGGAAAGGCGATGCTCCACGGATGTCGGAGCTCGCATCGGCCATAGTTGACGCCACTCAAGCGAAAGTCTTGCAGGACTTCGCTGAGCGCATCCATCGGAATATGTGGCGCCGAAGACGACCGGGACGAATGGTCAGGCATTGGGCAGATATAGACACCAATCGTCCGACAGGCAAGCGGAGACCGTTGTTCCACCAGGGGAATCGCTTCGACGGCACCCCTGCCGGCCCTGGCAGGCTCCCCGCCCTTGCCTCCCGCTCCAACTGCATGCAAGGAGTGATTTCGGACACAGGGACAAGAGGCATGGCAGCGGAAGCATCAGGCAGCGATCTCATTCAGGTGGTGGCGCTGCTTGCCGCAGGGGTCGTCGCCGTCCCCATCTTCAAGCGCATGGGTCTCGGCTCGATCCTCGGATATCTCGCCGCAGGCGTGGTGATCGGCCCGTTCGGCATCGGTGTCTTTTCCGAATCGGGAGCCATCCTGCATGTCGCCGAACTCGGCGTCGTCATGTTCCTGTTCATCATCGGCCTGGAAATGCAGCCATCGCGGCTCTGGGGCCTGCGCCGCGAGATCTTCGGGCTTGGCGCGCTTCAAGTCGGGGTCTGCGCGGTGCTGCTGACTGGTGTCGGCATGGCCGGAGGGTTTCCGATCGCGCAATCCTTCGTCGCCGGGGCCGGTTTCGTGCTGACCTCGACGGCCATCGTCATGCAGCTTCTGGAGGAGCGCGGCGAAATCGCCTCTCCCAAGGGCCAGCGCATCGTCTCCATCCTGCTGCTGGAGGATCTGGCCATCGTGCCGCTGCTCGCCCTGATCGCTTTCCTGGCGCCCGGCGGTGCCGATACCAGCCTGTCGGAGCGGCTGACCGAGGTCGGTATCGGCCTCGCCGCGATCGTCGGACTGGTGGTGGCGGGACGCTACCTGCTCAATCCCTTCTTCCGCATCCTGGCGGATGCCCGTGCGCGCGAGGTGATGACGGCCGCGGCTCTGCTGGTCGTGCTCGGGTCGGCGCTCGCCATGCAGCTCAGCGGCCTGTCGATGGCGATGGGCGCCTTCCTGGCCGGGGTGCTGCTTTCGGAATCGACCTTCCGCCATCAGCTCGAAGCCGACATCGAACCGTTCCGCGGCATCCTGCTCGGCCTGTTCTTCCTTGCGGTCGGCATGTCGCTCGACCTGCATGTGGTGGCCGCGAACTGGAAGCTGATCGCCATCTATGTCGTCGCCTACATGGTGATGAAGGCTTTCGGCATCTACATCGTCGCCCGCATCCTGAAATCAGGCCACCGCGAGGCACTGGAGCGCGCGGTCTTCATGGCGCAAGGCGGTGAATTCGCCTTCGTACTCTATTCCGCGGCCGCCGCCGTCGGCATCATCGACGGCCAGGCAAACGCGACGCTGACGGCGATCGTCATCATCTCCATGGTGCTGACGCCGCTGGCGATCATCGCCTTGCGCCATTTGACGCCGCGCGACGAGCAGTCGCTGGACGGCGTCGAAATCGCCGACGGCCTGACCGGCAGCGTGCTGATCATCGGCTTCGGCCGCTTCGGCCAGATCGCCAGCCAACCACTGCTCTTGCGCGGTATCGACGTCTCGATCATCGACAACGATGTCGAGATGATCCAGGCGGCCGCCGATTTCGGCTTCAAGGTCTACTATGGCGATGGCACGCGGTTGGACATCCTGCACGCGGCCGGGGCCGGCCGGGCGCGGGCCGTGCTGATCTGTGTCGACAAGCCCGACGCCGCCATCCGCATCGCCGAACTCGTCAAGGCGGAGTTTCCCTTGCTTACGGTGTTGGCACGTGCGTTCGACCGCGGCACGGCGCTGCAGCTCATCCGCGCCGGCGTCGATTATCAGCTGCGCGAAACCTTCGAATCGGCGCTCGTCTTTGGTGGCTCGACCCTCGAGGCGCTGGGCGTCGATCCCGAAGACGTCGCCGAAACGATCGAGGACGTCAGGCGTCGCGACACGGCCCGCTTCGAGACCCAGCTCGCCGAAGGCATCCGCTCGGGACAGCGTTTCCTGAAAGGCAATATCGGCACGCCGATCCCGACCCCGCTTTCCACGCCCCGCCGTCCTGGCCAGGCGCTCAACGAGGAAACGGCCGGCGTCCTGCATAAATCCGAACCGGCGGATTGAACGGGGAAATCAACGATGGAACTGAACAGCAGAGCCCTCTCGGTCACCAAGTTCTGGCGCGACGCCGGCGAGGATGCCTGGTTCGAGAAGAACGACGCATTCGATGCCGATTTCCGCGCCCGCTTCCTCGACCTCCATTACGCCGCCGCGCGGCGCGAATGCGACGACTGGTCAGGACATGCCGAAGGCTCGCTGGCGCTGATGATCCTGCTGGACCAGTTTCCGCGCAATTGCTTTCGCGGCACCGGCCATATGTTCGCGACCGACCCCCTGGCAAAGCATTTCGCGCAAAAGGCGGTCGCTGCCGGCCACGATTTGGCGCTGGAACCGGAGG
>NZ_RZSJ01000265.1:0-7789 GCF_003998025.1 Mesorhizobium sp. M8A.F.Ca.ET.021.01.1.1 | reverse complement strand
CGTCTGGTGTCGATGATGCCAAGCGGATAATCATGGAAGGTAAGTGCCCATTGGCCGTCCTCGGCTTCGGTGGCCGCGACGGCTTCGCCGGCCAGTGATTGCGAGACATAGACGAAGCCGCCATTCCACCTGATCTCGCCATTGTGGCGCACCCAGCGAACCGCGGCCTCTTGCGGATAATCGGGCTCGGGTGGCGTTCTTGGCATGGCTCGTTGTGACGGGCGGTAATGCTGGGCTGGAGTGTCCATGGCAAGCGCCTCATGCGGACGCTCCTCATTGTAGCTGCGCCGGAAGGCTTCGAAGGCCTGGCCCTGAGCCGTTCTGTCGGCCTCCGGGTCCTTGGCCAGTGGCAGCATGGTCAGATGGAAGCGCTCGTGGCGACCGTTCTGCTGTGGCTTGCCGGGCGCGATCCGTTCCAGCGTGATGCCGAGCTTGATGAAGCGCACCGCAAGCGGCGTCAGCCCGGTGACGCCGGCCGACGCGAAGGGCGAGCCATTGTCGCTTCTGAAGCGATCCGGCAGGCCATGCTCCTCAAACAGTCGCTCGAACACCGGCCAGGCCTCGGCGTCCGCCGTCGAACCCGTCGCTTCGAGCGCCAGAAGGTAGCGGCTCGAGGCATCCATCACCGTCAACGGATCGCAGCGCCACCCGTCGGCAGTCCGGAACCACCCCTTGTGATCGCCAGTCCACACCGCATTCGGCCCTTGCGGCTCCGGCCACGGTCCGTTGCCACAGGCTCGCAGACGTGGCCGCTTGCGGACGCCGACAAGCCCATGCCGTGCAAGGATCGCGCCCACCGTCGAGGCCGACGGCCAAACCAGCTCGGGAGCCGTGCGCTTGAGACGCGCCACGATCTTCTTTGGCCCCCACAGCGGATGCACCTCCTTGGCGGCAACGATCCGCTCCACCAGGTCCAGCGCTGTCGCCCGGCCGTGATTGAGCGGCGCGCGAGGCAGATCGTGCAAACCTTCCGGGCCGAACGCGCGATAGCGTCCAAGCCATTTGTAGCCGGTCTTGCGCGATATCCCATAAGCCGCACAGAGCTCGATCATCGTCTCTTCACCCGAAAGGCAATCCACAACAAACCGTAGCCGCTCGTCCATGATCCCAGTTTCTCGCCAAACCATCGCCGGTCCTCCCGGCGGACAAGAAAACTGTCACCCATGCTATCGGTCCATTCTGTTACCTATCTATCCGGTTCGGACAACGGCTCTCTCCCCGTCACTATACGGGGAGAAATGTCCGGCAGGACAATGAGGGGCAGCGCAGACCAACCAATTCTACTCAACTCAATCGTTCGGTGACCAGCTTCTGCAGGCTGGTAAGATCCGCACCTTACGCCAGCTTGGCCAGCAGCTTCATGAAAGTGGCGGCCTCCTTGGCCGTGAGCGGCGCCAGGGTCTCCAGCGTGATCTCGCGGGCCAGCGGGATCAGGCGCTCGATCGCGTCGCGGCCCTCCGGCGTCAGGTTTACCAGCAGCCGCCTTTTGTCGACCTCATGCCTGGAAAGCTCGACCAGGCCACGCGCCTTCAGCCGGTCGATGACGCCTTTCACCGTCGCCGCGTCCATGGCGATCAGCGTGCCGAGCTGGTTCTGCGAAGTTTCGCCGACGTCGCGCAACTTGGCGAGTGCGGCGAATTGCGGCGGCGTTAGATCGGCGATACGGGCAGCGAAGATCGAAACATGGCGCTGGTGCGCCTTGCGCAGGATGAAGCCGACCTGCTCCTGCAGGAGGTAGTCGTGATCGTCGGCCTCTTCGGCCTCGACCAGCTTGAGCAGGTTGTCCTCGCCGCTCACCGCAGCCCGTCCCAGGCTTTTATGTCATCCGCCGCGAGGCCACCCATCCGATTATGGACGCGCGGGCCGCAGGTCATGGCGAGGCAGAACAGGATCTCGTCAGGACGCGGGCCGTCGCTGATGCCGACTTCCATGGCGTCGAAATGGCTGCGCACATAGGCGGCGTTGATATGGCCGAGCGGCACGTCGAGCTTTGAGCCGAAGGCGCCGACCTTCTTGGCCGACGGCACGATCGCCTTGGCATCGCCCAGCCGCTCGCGCATCGCATAGCCACCCGGCACATGCCACAGCGCGCCATGTTCCAGCTCGCCCGCGCTTCCGACGATGGCGCCCTTGCCGTAGCCGTCGATCTGTTTGATGTCGCCGCCGAGGACGGCGACCAGCCGGTCGGCGAGCAGCAGGCCGAGCGGCTTCAGATCGTCCATGGCGCTTTGCAGATCCTCGACATAGCGCCCGGCGAACGGGTTCCCGACCGCGGCCATGGCGGCGGCACGACGGCGCGGCACCGCGGCGGCCGGTCCACCGTCATGGAAGATTTCTTCGCTCAGCACCGCGATCTTGCGGATCGGAAATTCAGGCATGGGCAACTTCCTCCGGTTCATGCTTGTTGGGCGCGCCGAGTGCAACGGAGCCGCTGATGCGGGCCTCCCCGCCAAGAAACAGCGCCGATGCTGCAATCAGGCCGCGCCGGCGAAAATCTTCGGCGACGGCAAGACCATTGTCCAGCGCGCGTGCCACCTCATCAGGCGCAAGCGTGCCGACGCCTTGCGTCACCAGCCGCGCGCCAAGATCGCTGTCGGGCGACAGGTCGCGTGCGGGAACGCGCCTGATGGCGGGATTGCCGGGCAGGTCTACCGCGTTGGCTATCAGCGTTGCCGCCGCATCGGCCTCCGCGCCGGTCCGCGCCAGCACGGTGACGGCGTCGGCAATGCCAAGCGAGAAGGAGCGGCCACGCCAGCCGCTGGTTGCAACGCCACGCACGCCATCCTGCGCGCGGATCGTGATCCGGTCGGCCATGCCGTTACCGGTGCCGGCGACCGCCAAGCCCATCGAGCGGCCTCTGCCGATGTGGAGGGCGCTGTCGCCGCCATTGTTGACATAGGCGCGATCGAGCTTGCGTCCGGCAAGCAGCGCGGCAAGCATTTCGTCGGCTACCGACCCGGCAACGGCGGCCATCGGTGTGATGAAGCATTCCGCCATGGGCATGACGGCTGCTTCCATGCGGCGCGCCGTCGGGCCGGCGAAGGTTCGCGGCGCCAAGAAAAATGCCGGGAGCCGCAATTCGGGAAGCTCCTCGACCAGCTCGATCAGGATCGTTTGGAAGCGCGCGACGGCCTGGACGTAGGCGGCGCGACACTCATCAGCCTCGCCAAAGGCCTCGACGATCAGGTCGATCGGCCCATGGTTGAGATGCAGCCGCTTGCCGTCCTGCAGCCAGTGCGCTTGCGGATCTTCCATCACCCCGCCCCGTTCGGACCCACGCGGCGCAATTGCGCCAGCGGCGGCCATGGATTTTGGGTTGCGGCGCCTGTGCCGCGTCGGGGATTGAGATACTCGCCGCCTTTGGCGACGATGTCCGCAACGCTGCGGATCTCCGCCTCGTAGCCGCCGAGCCTGACATAGTCGTCGCGACGCAGCGTGAACTCGATCGGCGCCACCAGCGCCGGCGTCGGCACATAGCCGAAGGCGCCTTCCGGAACCCTGGTGACATCGACCATCAGCGTGATGCCGCCGCCCGGCCAGACATAGACCGGGGCGCCGCCAACGGTGACATAGGTAGTCAGGCCTTGCACCGAACGGGTGAGATTGACCGGGTTTTCGGTGACGCCGGCGCGCAGCGACCCGCCGGCGCCGCCGATGAACAGCACGGTGCACAAGGCCGGCTCGCAATTGTCCTCGATCAGGTTGACCGATTTCCTAAGCCGTTCCGGAAACGGTTTTTCGACCGGCTTCAGGTCGTCATCGAGCTCGTAATAGGCGAACTGCTCGCCGGTGGTCGAAACCATCAGCAGCGACAGGCCCGGGCGCGCGCCCTTCTTGGCGTTCCATTCGCCGAGTATCGACAGCGGATCTGAAATGCTGGTGCCGCCCCAGCCGAGGCCTGGCTCGGACACTTTGAAATAGCGGCCCGGTGTCGAGCGGCGGCCAACGATCTTGATGCCCGTATCCTGCCAGCCCAGCACCTTGCCGGCCTGGTGTTCGGAGACGACACCGGTGATGTGATCGTCGACCACCACGACCTCGTCGACCAGCCCGCGCCATTGCGTGGCGAACATGCCGATCGTCGCCGAGCCGCAGCCGACACGCATGCGGTGTTCCTGCTTGCCGTCGATGACGGGCGGTTTGCCGGCTTCGACGATGACCGTGGCGCCGCCGTCTATGCTGAGTTCCACCGGTTTGCGGTTGCACAAATTGAGCAGGGCGTCACAGGTGGCGCGGCCTTCCGCCTTGGAACCGCCGGTCAGATGATGCACGCCGCCCAGCGACAGCATCTGCGAACCGTACTCGCCCGTCGTGACATGGCCGATGGCCTCGCCCTCGGCCCGCACGACAGCCGTTTCGGGTCCGATATGACGGTCGGTGTCGATCTTCACCTTGACGCCGCAGTAGGAGAAGATGCCTTCCGTCACCACCGTGACGAGATCGACGCCCTCGACCTCCTGGCTGACGATGAAGGGAGCAGGCTTGTAGTCGGGATAGGTGGTGCCGGCGCCGATTGCCGTGACGAAGCGGCGGCCGGTGTTGATGAGTTCGCCGTCCCACTGCTCGCCCTCGGCGACAAAGGGCACCATGGCAGCGCCGGTCTCGGCCGCATGGTCGAGGATGGTCAGCGGGTCCATGCGCACGATCCGGCCCGCGACATTGCCATAGCGGTCGCAAGCGCCGGTGCGGCCGTCGGCGATGTAGCACATGACGGGACAGGCATCGCAGCGGATCTTCTCCGCCACCAGCTTCTCGCCGGGATCATGGGTTTCGAAGCGTTCGGCAAGCTCGCTCATGCCCGTGCCTCCTTCTCGCGGATGGCCGCCAGGATGCGGCTTGGCGTTGCCGGCACCTTGGTGACCAGCACGCCGGTGGCGTGGCGGATGGCGTTGAGGATCGCCGGCGCCGTCGGGATCAGCACGTGCTCGCCCAGGCCCTTGGCGCCGAACGGCCCTTCGGGATCGGGCACCTCGATAAGGATGGTCTCGATCGGCGGCACGTCGCCAATGGTCGGGATGAGATAGTCGTGCAGGTTTTCGGTGCGCCCGGGAATATATTCTTCCATCAACGCCATGCCGATGCCTTGGGCGATGCCGCCTTCGATCTGGCCCTCGACCAGCAACGGATTGATCGCCTTGCCGACGTCATGCGCCGCCGTGATCTTGATCAGCCTGACAGTGCCGAGTTTGAGGTCGACCTCAAGTTCGGCAATCTGCGCGCCATAGCCATAGACCGCATAGGGTTTGCCCTGGCCCTTGGCATCGAGGGGCAGCGTCGGCGGATCGTATGTCTCTTCGGCGCGGAAGACGAAGCCGTCGGCATTCGCATCGAGCGCGGCAAGGTCGATGCGGCGTGTCGCCTCGCCTTCGCGGATGACGATCACCGCGCCATCCAATTTAAGGGAAGCCTTATCCGAGACATTGGCAAAGCGCAGGATTTTTTCGCGAAGGGCCCGCCCAGCCTTTTCAGCCGCCTTGCCGGTCACGAAAGTCTGTCGCGAGGCCGAAGTCTTGCCGGCGTCTGGGCTGATTGCCGTATCGGCGCTCTTCAGCTGGAATTTCTCCAGCGGCAGGCCGAGCGCGTCGGCGCAGATCTGCGTAATGACGGTGTTGGACCCCTGGCCGATATCGACGGCGCCCTGGTGCAGGATGACGTCGCCCGATGGCGCGATGCCGACCCTAATGGTCGACGGATTGGGAAGCGAGGTGTTGCCGCAACCATACCAGCAGCACGCGACGCCGACACCGCGCTTTCTATCTATGCTGGTGCTGTTGAAAGTATCCGCGTCGACCGTCGCCCGCGCCCAGTGCAGCCGCAGCGCTTCGAGGCATTCGGCGATGCCGACGCCAGACACCAGAAGCTGCCCGGTAACCGTTTCGGAGCCGTTCCGAAGGCAGTTCTTCAGGCGAAAGTCTAGCCGATCCATGCCGAGCTTGCCCGCAAGCTCGTCATAGAGCGTCTCCTGCATGATCGTCGCCTGCGGCACGCCGAAGCCACGGAAGGCGCCGGCAATCGGACCATGGGTGTGGATGGCGCGGCCCTCGGCACGATAGTTGGGCGTGAGATAAGGGCCGGAGGCATGCACCGGCACGCGGTTGGCGACCGTCGGACCCCAGCTGGCATAGGCGCCGGTGTTGAAATCGCCGGTAAAGACCATGCCGGTGACGTAGCCGTCGGAGGCGGCACCGATGGTGGCCTTCATCTGCGCCGGATGGCGCTTGGTGGTCGACATCATCGATTCGTTGCGGGTGTAGGCAAGGGCTGCGGGCCGTCCCGTCTTGATGGCGACGAGGCCGATCAGAGGCTGCAAGGAAACGTCGAGCTTGGAGCCAAAGCCGCCACCGGTCGCGGTCGGCACGATGCGCACCTTGTTGACGGCAAGGCCGAGCACTTTCGCGGTGTCGTCACGGTCCATGTAAGGCGCCTGGGTGCAGGCGACGACGACAAGCGTGTCGCCGTCGACATATGCATAGCCGGCTTCCGGTTCGATATAGGCGTGCTCGACATAGGAGGTGTCGATCGCGCCGCTCGCGGTGACGGCCGCATTGGCAAGTGCCGCCTCGGGATCGCCGCGTTCGACAAAGCCCTTGGTCAGCAGGTTGTCCGGCCGGTTGCCGTGGATCAGCGCAGCACCCTCGGCCTGCGCGTCACGAGGCTGGAGAACATGCGGCAGTTCGGTCCAGCGGATAGGGAGATCCGACAGATCGAGATCGAGGATCGCCTCTCGCTCGCCGGCGACCAGGGCGACCGCCTCGCCGCGAAGCCGGGCAAAGCCTTCGGCCAGCGCCGGCTGGTCGGCGAATGGGCCGATAACGCCGAAACAGTTTTTTCCCGGGATGTCGGCGGCCGTGAAAACGCCCACGATGCCTGGATGCGCCTTGGCCCAGCCGTCGAGGTCGCCGAAATCGAACTTTGCATGATAGTGCGGCGAGCGGACCACCAGCACCGCAAGCGCATCGGCCGGGAAGGAATCGCCGCCGAATTTCTCGGCGCCGGTCACCTTTGGCACGCCGTCGAGCCTGATCGGCGACGCGCCAATGGCGTGGCCGGACCGAGGCAGACGGAAATCCAGGCTCGCGGTCTGGAGGGAAGCCTCCATCACCGCCGCGATGATCTTCCGGTAGCCGGTGCAGCGGCAGAGGATGCCGCCCAGCGCATCCTGCACCTCGGTCTCGGTCGGCCTGGGTTTCGTGTCCAGCAGCGCGGTTGCCGCGACCAGCAGCGCCGGCGTGCAGATGCCGCATTGCGCGGCGCCATGCGCCAGGAACGAGGCTTGCAACGCCGACAGCCGGCCATTGGCCAGTCCTTCGACCGTCGTCACCGCGGTGCCAGCGGCCGAGGCCGCCGGCATCAGGCAGGCGCAGACGGGATCGCCGTCGACCAGCACCGTGCAGGCGCCGCAGTCGCCGGCATCGCAGCCGACCTTGGTGCCGGTCAGCCGCAATTCATCGCGCAATACCGAAGACAGCCTGCGCAGCGGCGGCACGTTGACCGAGACAGCGGCGCCATTGACCGCGAAGGCGATATCGGCGCGATCCATGCTCATGCGGCCACCTTGTCGCCTGCTGGCGTCTGCGTGGCCGCGAGCACGGCGCGGGCAACGATCTCGCGCACCGCGTCCAGCCTGTATTCGGCGCTGCCGCGCACATCGCCGATCGGCGACAGCTCAGTCATCGGCGCCGACCGGACCGCGGCGACAAGCCCGGCGTCCACGGCAAGGCCGCGCAGCGCCGTCTCGACCCCGGGCAACCGCCTGGCGACGGCGGAACAAGAGCCGACGGCCCCCGCC
>NZ_RZSJ01000264.1:0-7810 GCF_003998025.1 Mesorhizobium sp. M8A.F.Ca.ET.021.01.1.1 | reverse complement strand
GACCACCGTCGCGTTGCCGTCCGAGGCACCGAGCCGCTTGCGGGTCGCGTCGATGTCGGGCGCGTCGTGGCGGATCGTCTTCAACAAGCGCAGCACGCCATTGCCTTTCTCGGCGGTGCCGATCAGCACCGGTGTCACCGCGCCGTCGCGCAGATCGGCGGCGAGATCGTCGAAGATCGCGTCCCTGGGCGGCTCGATCTCCTCGAGCAACTGCTCCATCAGCTGGTCGTCATGGTCGGCCAGCGTCTCCAGCATGGAGAAGCGCGCCTCCAGTTCGCGCGCCTTGTCGTCGCCGGGTATCTCGGCCACCTCGCTCTCGGCGTACTCGCGGTAGATGTAGGCGCGCTCCAGCGCCAGATCGATCGAGCCGATGACGACGCCGTCCTTGCGCAGCGGAATCTGGCGCAGAAGCAGCGGCGCCGCGCTTGTCGGCTGCAGCATCTTCAGCGTGTCGCGCACGCCCGCGATCGCCTTGTCGACCTTGTTGAGGAACAGGATGCGTGGCACGCCGAGATCGTCAAGCTTGCGCATGATGAGCTGCAGGGCTGGAATCTTTTTTTCGTCGGCCTCGGCCACGACCACCGCGACATCGCAGGCGGCCAGTACCGGTTCGGCCTCGAAGGAGAATTCGATCGACCCGGGGCAGTCGACGAAGGTGAATTGCTCGCCCATGAATTCTGTGGTGGCAATCGACGCCTCGACGCTCATGGCGTGGGCGCGGGCCTCGAGCGAATGATCTGAAACGGTGTTGCCCGATGAAACCGGATTCTGGCGGGGGATGGCGCCCGTACGGGCCAGTATGGCTTCGAGAAGTGTCGTCTTACCGCTTGCGAAGGGACCGACTATGGCAATGCATTTCGGTCCCGTGCGTCGTCCTCCGGCGCGAGTACCCATGGCTGACCTCCACTCAGGCGTTTCCCGTAGGACCGACTGGCATGCATGGTTCAGGCGTGGTCAATCGGTCCTGAGCGGCGGCCGGCCTGTTCGACCGTCGCGGGCGGGGTTCTTTTCATGTCCACCTGCCCTGATGCATCGTCCCACTTGTTTGCCGGCAGGGCAAGAAAAATAGGAAGCCGGCGCGGCTGGCCGGCTCAGGCGCTGAGCGCGAGCGGTTCGACCGAGCGCCCGGCAAACAGCGGGGCCGTCCCATGCGGGCAAGGTTCGTAGTCAAGAAAAATCAGGCCGAGCGGGCGACCCGGCCGGTTGCGTCCGGGCCAATCCGGGCCGAGAATGCATTTGACTTCAAGGGGCCGGCGCCTCGCCAGCTCCGACCAGTTCCAGGAACAGACGATGAAAATAATTGCTTGCGGCAGCGTGCCGACCATCATAGCGCCGGACAAATACTTCACCGGCCGGGTTCTGCAGACGCCGATCATCGAGACCGAGGCGCCGGCGCGGCTCAGGGCCACGCTGGTCAGTTTCGAACCCGGCGCGCGCACCCACTGGCACACGCATCCGCTTGGGCAGACGCTTTATGTCACCGCGGGCGCCGGCCTGGCCCAGACATGGGACGGGCCAATCCGGGAGATCAGGGCCGGTGACGTCATCTCCTTCGCGCCCGGCGAGAAGCATTGGCATGGCGCGGCGCCGAAGTCGGCGATGACGCATATCGCCATGCAGGAGGCGCTCGACGGCATCCATGCCGACTGGCTGGAAGCAGTGACGCCGGCGCAATATGGCGGCTGAGTGCTGAGCCTGGATTGACGAACCCGGCGGTAACGCCTGAGCGTTGACGCCGGGTTTTGTTTTGGACTTACCAGATCAGGTCAGGGATGCCGTGAAGCGCTGGATGCGGGTGCAGGCTTCCTCCAGCAGCGTCTCCGAGGTGGCGTAGGAGATGCGGAAGTTGGGGCCGAGGCCGAAGGCCGAGCCGAACACCACCGCGACGCCCTCGGCCTCGAGCAGTTCCGAGCAGAAGGTCTCGTCGGTGTCGATCACCTTGCCGGCCTTGGTCTTCCTGCCAATCAGCTGGGCGCAGGACGGATAGACATAGAAGGCGCCTTCCGGCGACGGGCAGGTGATACCGCGCGCCTGGTTGAGCATCGAGACGACGAGGTCGCGCCTGCCTTGAAAGATCGCCTTGTTCTTGGCGATGAAGTCCTGAGGGCCGTTCAACGCCTCGACCGAAGCCCATTGCGCGATGGTGCAGGCCCCCGACGTCTGCTGGCCCTGGATCATGTCCATCGCCTTGATCAGCTGAACCGGACCGGCCGCGTAGCCGATGCGCCAGCCGGTCATGGCATAGGCTTTCGAGACGCCGTTCATGGTCAGGGTGCGGTCGTAGAGCTTCGGCTCGACCTCGGCGATGGTCTTGAAGACGAAGTCGCCATAGGTCAGGTGCTCGTACATGTCGTCGGTCAGCGTCCAGACATGCGGATGCTTCAGGAGGACATCGGCCAGCGCGCGCAGTTCGGCGTGGGTATAGGCCGCGCCCGACGGGTTGGACGGCGAGTTCATCAAGAGCCATTTGGTCTTCGGCGTGATCGCCTTTTCCAGCACCGCCGGGGTCAGCTTGAAGCCGTTGTCGATCGAAGTGTCGGCAAACACCGACGTGCCGCCACAGATCGCCACCATTTCGGGATAGCTGACCCAGTAGGGGCGGGGGATGATGACCTCGTCGCCGGGGTTCAGTGTCGCCATGAAGGCGTTGAACAGGATCTGCTTGCCGCCGGTGCCGACGATGGTCTGCTCGGGCTTGTAGTCGAGATTGTTCTCGCGCTTGAACTTTTTCGCGATCGCCTCGCGCAGCGGCACGATGCCCGAAACCGGCGGATACTTGGTCTCGCCACGGCGAATGGCTTCGATCGCCGCATTCTTGATGTTGTCGGGCGTATCGAAATCGGGCTCGCCGGCGCCAAGGCCAATGATATCCCGGCCGGCATTTTTCAGCTCGCGGGCTTTCTGCGTCACCGCGATGGTGGCGGAAGGCTTAACGCGGGAAAGGGTGTCGGCAAGAAAGGCCATGACCTTCTGTCTCTCCAAAGGATAGGCGCGGCCAGGAGCGGCCGCGGCGCTTCTCATGTCGCATCATTCCCCCCAGCGCAAGCCTTGTCGGCTGGGCCAGGTGGCGTGGCGCGGTCAATGAGGCGTGATCGGCAAAAGAAAGTTCATTAACGGGCGGTAGAGGCTTGCATGGCAGGATCGCGGTTCAATTCCGCCAGGTCGCGGAGCGAGGAACCCTTGTCACGCAGCATCGGACTTGCCCATATCATCCGTCATGATGACGGCACCTCGAGCGGTGTCTGGGGCATTTATACGCTGCAAAGCGCCTTCCAGCCGATCTTTGCCTTCAGCGAGGGCAAGCTGTCGGTCGCCGCGTTCGAAGGGCTGATCCGCCCGTTTCGCGACGGCGAGCCGCAATCGCCGATGACCTTCTTCTCGACATGTCCGGCGGCCGACCGCCTGCATGTCGAAGCGCTGACCAGGACACTGCATCTGCTCAATGCCGGCGCCTGCCTGCCGCAGGAGGCATCGATCTTCGTGAATTTCGATCCCTCGGTGTTCACCGAGCGATCGATCGTCGACAACGCCTTGCGGGACATGAGGCTGGTCCTGCACGAAGCCGGTATCGATCCGGGCCGCGTCGTATGCGAGGTGACGGAGCAGAGATCGGCATCGCAGGAGACCCTGCACAGCTTCGTCGCCGCGCTTAGAGCCAACGGCTTCCGGATCGCCGTCGACGACTATGGCGCCGACGATTCCGACATCACCCGCGTCAAGGAGTTGCGCCCCGACATCGTCAAGTTCGATGCGCACTGGATCACGCAACTGATGGAATCGGGTGCTGGTTTCGCGCTGCTGACATCCATGGTCAGGAGCTTCGAGGACCAGGGCATCCGCACCGTGTTCGAGGGCATCGAGGAAGGCTGGCAACTGGAGCTGGCCGAGCGATCGGGCGCCTCGATGGTCCAGGGCTACGTGCTGGCCCGTCCAGAACTCGCGCCGACAAGTTTCCGTGTTTTCGCGATGAGCAGTCCCGAACCTGTCCCCGCCGCAAGCCATACTTCCGCTCGCGCCGCGGTTGCGCCGCGCACGGGGCGGCGGGCAAAGGCTTTCGGGCGCAGGATCGTGCCATGAGTGTCGAGCGCCGGCGCACCATTGGCGATGCGATCTTCGTCGATGAGATCGGCATCGAATATGGCATCCATGGCGACTTCCGCCTGCGCAGCGCCTACCAGCCGATCTACGCCCCGCACGGCGGCAGCTTGCACCCAGTGGCCGTGGAAGGCCTGATCGAGCCGCACCGGGCCGGCCGCCCGGGGTCGCCGCGGATGTTCTTCGACAGCGTCGCGGCCTCGGACCGCCTGTTCGTCGAAACCATGTGCCGGATGCTGCATCTCAGGAATTTCCACAATATCGGCGTCGATAGGCTCGACCTGTTCTTCAACTACAATCCACTGGTCAACGACCATGCTGGCCGGGCGCTGGCCGAGATCCGGCTGATGAGCCGGCATCTCGACGAACTCGGCCTGGCGCCCGCCATGCTGGTCTGTGAAATCACCGAACAGGCGGCGGACGATGCGCTGCTGGCCAGGCTGGTGCGTGAAATGCGGCGCGACGGCATCCGCATCGCCATCGATGATTTCGGGACCGGCCATTCGACCGAGGAGCGGGTGAGCCTGCTTCAGCCCGACATCGTCAAGATCGATGGCGGCTGGTTCACGGAATTCTGCCGCCACGCCGCCGCGGAACGCTTCTTCCGCCCGCTGGTGTCCAGCCTGCACGACCGTGGCGCCAAGGTGCTGGTCGAGGGAATCGAGCAGCCCACCCACCTGCGCGTCGCGCTCGAAGGTGGGGTCGATTTGCTGCAGGGTTTTCTTCTCGGGCGTCCGGCGCTTGCCGGCACCATTTTCAACGAAGAGCCGCTTGCGGTCGATGGGCTGCTGGGCTTCGACAACAAGGTCGTGCCGTTGCATAAGCGGCGCTGATGGTCGCGCCAAAACAAATCATTGGTTGAGGATGCCGCCGCTGCGATAGTCCGCCCGCAGAAGCAGCGCTCGGGGACCGGCAATGATACTTTACAGCATGATCGACAGCGGCAATTGCTACAAGCCCAGGCTGCTGATGGCCAAGCTCGGCCTCGCTTTCACCACCGTCGAGGTGAGCTCGCATACCGGCGACACGCGCAAAGCCGATTTCGTCGCCAAGAATCCGAACGCCATGGTGCCGCTGCTGGAACTGGACGATGGCCGGCGGCTGGCCGAATCCAACGCCATCCTGCTCTATCTCGCGGAAGGCACGCGCTTGCTGCCAGTGGACAGGTACGAGCGCGGGCTCGCCTATCAGTGGCTGTTCTTCGAGCAGTACAGCCACGAGCCTTACATAGCCGTGCGCAAGGCGCTGCTGACTTTTCCCGAACGGGCCGCGGACGCGACACCCGAGCGGCTGGCGGCGACGCTGGAGCGCGGCAACAAGGCGCTCGGCGTCATGAACACACATCTCGAAAACAACGCCTTCTTCGCCGGTGGCGCCTTCAGCATCGCCGACATCGCGCTTTATGCCTACACGCACACGGCGGAGCAGGGCGGCTTCCAGCTCGACGCCTACCCGGCGGTGGTCGCCTGGCTCGGCCGCGTGGAGGCGGATCCGGGGCATGTGCCGGTCGAGTGGGTGGGGTAGGCGACTGGCGAAAGTATTCAAAATCCAGGCAAATAAAAAGGCGGGATAAATCCCGCCTTCCCATTTCGGTAGCCTGATCGGGAGCGTCCGGTCCGGGCTGGCAGCTATCTGCTGTTCCAGCTTGTCGGGTCTTTCCACTCCGGCGCGCTTCTCGCGCGACCGTCAGTACATCCGTGACTTGCCGCGCGCCCCGAACTCTCGTCCGGCGCGCGCCATTTTCAAAATCAGGCTGCCTTGCTCAGAGAACCAGCGGACGACTTGCCAGTGCGGCGGTCCTGCTCGATCTCGAAGTTGATCTTCTGGCCTTCGACCAGGGTCGACAGGCCAGCGCGCTCGACAGCTGAGATGTGGACGAAAACGTCCGCGCCGCCGCTGTCAGGCTGGATGAAGCCGAAACCCTTGGTGGCGTTGAACCACTTGACCGTTCCAGTTGCCATAAAAATAGTCCTTCACATTTGCTTTGGTATGACCGGACCGAAATCCAGCCGGTGTGCATCGAGATTTTGGAGATAGACGTCAGCAAACGCGAAGATCGCGAGGCCCGGATCGATCGGCCGAAATATCAATGGGGCTGATATAGGCTGCTTTCGCACAAAAAACAAGACTGCGTGAAAAAGCCGTGATCGGGGGCCGCCCAACGGCCGCCCCAATCTGGTGAAACCGTGACGCAAGATCGCGCCGTCCCCGAGCGGCGGATCGAGGGGAGAGGACCATGAAAACCATCCTGCTTGCCGCCTGCCTCACGCTGGTGGCCGCCCAGGCGCAGGCGATCTCGCGCTACGACCCGACGCGCATGAGCTGCGGCAAGGTTCAGTCGACGATCGCGCGCCAAGGTGCGGTCATCCTGCGCTATCAGTCGAAACGGGTGCCGGGGCTGCCGCTCTACGACCGCTACGTGCAGAGCCAGCAGTTCTGCACCATGGGCGAGGTGAGGACGCGGGCCTATGTGCCCAGCGCCGACACCAAGTCCTGCCCGGTCTATATCTGCAAGCGGCCGGACAATGAGCGTTTCAGGCATCGCTTCATACGCCGCCACTAGGGTGTGCCGATATTCAGGTGATGCCGGCCTGCAAACCGTGGCTTCCTCCGCTTCCGGTGCTCACGTACGTCAAGTACGCTCCGCTCCGGTTCTCGGAAGCCACAGTTTTCGGCTTGGCCTGACCTGAATCTCAACACACCCGGGAGCAGCTTACTGCTCTCAAAACCCGAAGGACACCTGCGCCGGCGGCGGCGGGCCGACGCGCACGCCTTCCATGGCCAGCATCTTTTCCTTGGTGACGGAGCCGCCGGGCGCCGAGAAGCCGCCGATCTTGCCGCCGGCGGCCAGGATGCGATGGCACGGGATGACTAGCGGCACCGGATTGGCGCCAAGGGCGGCACCGGTTTCACGCGGCAGGCCGGCATGGCCGGCGCGCTTGGCGAGTTCGCCATAGGTGGTGGTTTCGCCATAGCCGAGTTTTCGTGCGGCGTCGTAGATGGCGAGGCGGAAATCGTCGATGCCGTCGAGATCGACGGGAAAGCCGGTGAAATCGACGTCCTCGCCCGCGGCATAGGCCTTGATCGAGGCAATCAGCTCGACCACCCATGACGGCTGGGCCGTGGAGGCGGAAACGCCGGCGTGGCGCATCAGCCGCCGCTCCATCGCTTCGCGGCTGCGTTCGGGCAGGCAGAGCCGGATCAGGCCCTTTTCGCTCCAGGCGATGCCCATGAAACCGATCACTGTTTCTAACACTGCGTGGCCGGCTGTGATCGAAGAGGTCGTTTCCATGCTGCGCTCCTTTCCGCAAAGCGGCGGAATCCGGGATTCCTGCCGGTACATATCAGGAACAATATGGCATCGCCGCCTGCATCCCGCCACCCGAAAACCACCAGATGGCCCCGATTGCTACCCAAGAATCGCTGGTGTAAGGGAAATCTTAACGACCCGACAAACCGGACTCCGAGCGCGGCTTGCCAGCAAAACAAACCCTTATCGCCATCGGTGTGATCGTCGCGGCAGCCGGCATGAGCGGCTGCACCTCGACCTCGCAGATGAAGGCCGCGCCGTCCCTGACCGAAACCGCGACCATGGCAGGCAGCGACGCCGGCTTCACCGTGCCGCTGCCGGACACGGTTTCGGTACTGCCGCAATCCTCCGGTATCACGCCGGTTCAGACGGCCGAGTTGACCCCCGGCCCGGCCGCCCCGGCAC
>NZ_RZSJ01000263.1:0-7875 GCF_003998025.1 Mesorhizobium sp. M8A.F.Ca.ET.021.01.1.1 | reverse complement strand
GGCGAAATTCTGGAACAGTTGCGCATAGCCCGGAATGTCGGAATAGCGCAGCGTCGTCAGCGTGATGTCGAAGCCGCTGGCGAGGCCCGCCGCATCCATGAGTTGCTTGGCCTTGGCGATATCCTGGGTGCGCTGCGGCACCGACTTGTCGGTGGCGGGGAAGGCCGGCGCGAACGGGCTGTCATTGCCGGTGGCCGCCATGCCGCGGCACAAGCCGTCGACCAGCTTGGACCGATCGATGCTGAGCGCAAGCGCCTGGCGCACGCGCTTGTCGGTGAAAGGCGCCATGTCGCAGCGCATGTGAAGCTGGCGGTGCGCCGTCGAGGCGACGCGCAGCACCGTGATGTCGGGGCTGTTCAGCACCACCTGGCTGACGTCGAGCGGAACCGCGTCGAGAATGTCGACCTCGCCGGCCTGCAGCGCCAGGATGCGCGGTTGCACATCACCGTAGAACTTGAATTCGAGACGGTCGGGCAGCGCTTTTTCGCCCCAATAGTCGGGGTTGCGGACGAAGGTCGCACCGACCTTGGGCGTGTAGGTCTCCATCCGGAACGGCCCGGTGCCCTCGAAGGTCTTTTCGTAGTCGCCCTTGTAGCTCGCCGGCAGGATGACGGCGTTGTAATTGTCGATCGATACCGAGTAGGGAAAACTGCCGTTCGGCGCGTCGAGATGGAAGGCGACGGTGTGGTCGTCGACCTTCTGGGTGCCGCCTTTCGACAGCAGGCCCTTGAACACCGACAGCGCGTTGGAAGCGCCATTGGGATCGGCCAGCCGATCGAACGTCGCGACAACGTCCTCGGCCTTGAAGTCCTCGCCATTGTGGAATTTCACGCCCTTGCGCAGCTTGAAGGTCCACACGCTGCCGTCTTCGTTGGGCGACCAGCTTTCCGCCAGAACCGGTTTCAGGGTCAGATCCGGCTGGGTGATGCAGAGGAATTCGGCGGTCTGGAAAACCAGCTGGTAGCTGCCGCTGTCATAGAAGGTGACGGGGTCGATGGCGCCGCCCGGCGTCGCCACACCGGCGCGCACCGTACCGCCCTGCTTGCCCTCGGCGCGGGCCTTTTGCGTCCCGAAACCCGCCGCT
Source organism: Mesorhizobium sp. M8A.F.Ca.ET.021.01.1.1 (assembly GCF_003998025.1). NCBI lineage: Bacteria > Pseudomonadati > Pseudomonadota > Alphaproteobacteria > Hyphomicrobiales > Phyllobacteriaceae > Mesorhizobium > Mesorhizobium sp. M8A.F.Ca.ET.021.01.1.1. The sequence goes on along the minus strand of NZ_RZSJ01000263.1, from coordinate 6,791 downwards.
CCCAGAATGCCACCAAGCAACGGCAGCGACAGGCCAAGCACGCTGCCGTGGCGCAGAAAATCGCGCCGGTCGAGCCTGCCGGCCAGCAATTCGTCGACAGCGGAATTTTCGATTGCGGTCAGGTTTTTGCGGGCGGCGTCAATCGTCATGAAATGCCTTGGCATGGCTGCATTCCTCGCTTGCCCTTGGGAGATCGGCCATTTAGGGCATTGTTGACCGCGACCGGAAAGCGATATTTTTTGATAGGGTCCATCGAAATTTTCGATGGAGGAGGGATGGCATGGATACCGAAAACCTGCGCAGCTTCCTCGAAGTCGCCGAACATGGCAGCTTCACTCTCGCCGCCAACCGGCTCAATCTCGCGCAATCCACCGTCAGTGCGCGGATCAGGGGGCTTGAGGAGCAGTTGGGGCGCCGGCTATTTGTCCGTGACCGCGACGGCGTCACGTTGACGCCAGCCGGCCGGCAGTTCCTGCCGCATGCCTCCTCCATCACTCGCACCTGGGAGCAATCCAGGCAGGATATCGCCGTTCCCGATGGCTACGAGACGCTGTTGCGCTTCACCGCGCCAGCCTATCTCTGGGAGCGCATCACCTCGCCATGGGTCGAGTGGATGCGCACCAGAAGGCCGAACGTGGCGCTACGGCTGGAAGGAAGCTTTCCCGACCAGGCAATCGACCAGTTGGCCGAAGGCTTGCTCGACATCTGCATCCTCTATCTGCCGCGCCCACATCCCGGCATCGTCTACGAGACGCTCGCCGTCGACCAGGTGGTGCTCGTCCAGCATGCCGCCCAGACGCAGCCGTGGACCGAAAACTACATACTGATGGACTGGGGGCTCGAATTCCGCATCGAGCATGACCGGGCATTCGCCGGCATGGTCAAACCGGCTATCTCGGCGGGGCTGGTCTTCATCGGGCTCCAGCATGTCCTGTCGCAGCACGCCGCCGCCTATCTGCCGCTCAGCGCCGTCAGCGGCCATATCGAGCGCGGCGAAATGCGACGCATCGACAACACGCCGGTATTTCAACGGCCGATCTATCTCGCCTATCCCAGCAATCCCGCCTCGTCCGACACGCTCGACGTCGCGTTGACCGGGCTGCGCACGCTGGCCAGGGATTGGACCGAAGGTCAGGGGTTTTCGGAAGGCGACCGTTCCCTGGGCATCGCCAGCCAGGTGTAACCGGCCAGGCAAATGCCCCATGCGATGTCTCGCTATGCCGGTTCGGCCACCGCTGTCTTTTGCAGCCGCGCCAGTTCCGCGTAGGGAATATGGCAGCGGATCGAGTGTCCCGGCTGCGCCTCGGCCAATGGCGGCTCCTGCTGTTCGCAGATGGACCCGATCTTGCGTGGACAGCGCGTGTGGAAGACGCAGCCCGAGGGCGGGTTGGTGGCGCTGGGGATTTCGCCGTCGAGCCGAATGCGCGCCGTCTCGGTCTGGTCGAGCTTGGGCACCGCCGAGAGCAGCGCCTCGGTATAGGGATGATGCGGCCCGGAGAAAACGTCCTCCGATGGCCCGAGCTCCATGATGCGGCCGAGATAGAGCACGGCGATCTTGTCGGAGAGGTACCGCACTACGCCGAGGTCGTGCGAGATGAAGATATAGCTGACGTCCTCCTTGGATTGCAGGTCGGCAAGCAGGTTGAGGATCGCCGCCTGGACGGAGACGTCGAGCGCCGAGGTCGGCTCGTCGCAGACCACGATGCGCGGATCGCCGGCGAAGGCGCGCGCAATGGCGACGCGCTGCTTCAGCCCGCCCGAGAGCTGGCGCGGTTTGACAGCCAGATGCCGGTCGGTCAGGCGTACCGAGCGGACGAGATCGTTGAGGCGCGCCTCGAGGGCGGCACCCCTGAGCCCCGCCAGCCGCTTAAGCGCCCGGCCAATGAGATGGCGGATTGAATGCGAACGGTTGAGCGCCGAATCCGGGTTCTGGAAGACGATCTGCATCGCCTTGACCTGGTCGTCGTCGCGGTTCTCCAGCTTCGGCGCCAGCGCCTTGCCCTCGAGCTCGATGGTGCCGCCGGCATCGGGCGGCACGAGCCCGAGCAGCAGCCTGGCGAAGGTGGTCTTGCCCGAGCCGGATTCGCCGACCAGGCCGAGCGTCTCGCCGGGCCTGAGATCGAGCGACACGTCCTTGACCGCGCGCAGCGGATAGCCATGGCTGGCATAGGTCTTGTTCAGCCCCGCCACACGCAGCACCGGCGCGCTCGCGGGCTTCGGTGCCGGCGCCACGTCGGCGGGCGTGGCGCGCGGCAGCGATTGCGCCTTGTCGTGATGGAAGCAGCGCGACAGCCGGGTTCCGCGCTCGTCGCTCAGCTCATAGAGCGGCGGCAGTTCGGTGCGGCAGCGGTCGTCGGCGAGCGCGCAGCGGTCGGCGAAGGCGCAACCCTTGATGACGGCGCCGATGCCAGGCAGGAAACCCGGAATGGTGTCGAGCCGGCCCTGGTCCTTGCGCTGGCCGCCGCGCGGCAGGCAGCGCAGCAGCGCGACAGTGTAAGGATGGCGCGGATCGTTGAAGACGACCTCCGTTGGTCCTTCCTCGACCAGCATGCCGGCATAGAGCACGCCGACCCGGTCGCACATGTTGGAGACGACGGCGAGGTTGTGGCTGATGAACAGGATCGAGGCTGAGAGTTCCCGCCTGAGCTGCGCGATGAGGTCGAGCACCTCGGCCTCGACTGTGGCATCCAGCCCAGTCGTCGGCTCGTCGAGGATCAGCATCGAGGGGTCGTTGGCCAGCGCCATGGCGATCGCCACGCGCTGCTGCATGCCACCCGACAGCTGGTGCGGATAGCGCTGCATGACGCTTGGCGGATCGGAGATGCGCACCCGGTTCAGCATGGCGATGGCGCGATCGGTGGCCGCCTGGCCGGTTATGCCGCCAAGCACGAAAATCTCGGTCAGTTGCCGGCCGATGCGGATCGACGGGTTCAGCGCCTTGCCCGGATCCTGATAGACCATGGAGACGCTTTCGGCCCGTGCGCGCCGCAGTGCCTCGGCGTCGAGCTTCATGACATCCTGGCCGTCGAGCGAGATGGCGCCGCCCGATATCGAGCCGTTGCGCGGGAGGTAGCGCACCACGGTGAGCGCCACCGTCGACTTGCCGCAGCCGGATTCTCCGACCAGCCCGTAGGCCTCGCCCTGGCCGATGGTGAGGCTGAGATTGCGCAGCACCGCGCGATTGCGGCCGGCGACCCGGTAGGCAACCGACAGGTCTCTGAGTTCGAGCGCGTTTTTTGCCACGGCGGGGTCAGTCATTGAAGGCCCCATGCACACCGTCGGCGGCCAGGTTGACGCCGATCACCAGCGAGGCGATGGCCAGCGCGTCGAACAGCACCGTCCACCAGAAGCCGCCGCCGATCATGCCGTAATTGCTGGAGATCGAGAGGCCCCAGTCGGGTGACGGCGGCTGGATGCCAAAGCCCATGAAGGAGAGCGTGGCGACGGCGAAGATGGCATAGCCCAGTCGCACGGTGGTCTCGACCAGGATCGGCGGGATGACGTTGGGCAGGATCTCGACGAACATCGTATGCAGCGCGCTCTCATGCCTGAGCTGTGCGGCCGCGACATAGTCGAGTTCACGCTCGGCCAGCACCGCCGAGCGCACGGTGCGCGCGATGATCGGCGCGAAGCTCAGGCCGATGACGATGATGACGGTGGTCTTGGAGGTGCCGAGCGCGACGATGGCGAGCAGTGCCACGATCACCACGGGGATCGCCATGAAGGCTTCCAGGATGCGGCTGACGACATCGTCGACGATGCCTCGGAAATAACCGGTGAGCAGGCCGAGCGCGGTGCCCGCGACCGTCGCCAGCAAGGTCGCCAGCGGCGCGACGGTGAGGATATCGCGCGAGCCGACGATGACGCGCGAGAACACATCGCGGCCGATCTGGTCGGTGCCGAACCAGTGCTCACGCGAGGGCGGCGCCAGCGCGTTGATGATATCGTCGGCGAGCGGATCGTAGGGCGCGAAGCGTTCGCCAAACAGTGCGCAGGCAACCCAGAACAGCACGATGGCGAGACCGACAAGGAAGGTTCGCGATCGCAGCAGGGAGAAAAAGACTTCGGCCAGCGGGCCGCGCTTGCGCGTGTCGTCCTGTGAGGTGGTCTGGACGGCGCTCATTGGTCTGACCCCAGGCGGATGCGCGGATTGAGCACGGAATAGAGGAAGTCGGCGGCCAGGGTCGCCACGGCATAGACGATGCCGATGGTGAGGATGCCGGATTCCAGCATCGGAAAATCCTTGCCGCGCGCGGCGGTGAAGATCAGCGAACCGATGCCCTGGTAACGGAACAGCGTTTCGATCACCACCAGCCCGCCGATAAGGTAACCGGTCTGGGTGGCGATGACGGTGATGGTCGGCAGCAGCGCATTGCGCAACACATGGCGCCAGATCACCGTGCGCCAGGGCAGGCCCTTCAGCACGGCGGTCCGCGTATAGTCGGAATCGAGCGCCTCGATCATGCCCGAACGCGCCATGCGCGCGATATAGCCGAACAGCACCAGGAACAGCGGCAGCGATGGCAGGATCAGGTAATAGAGCTGGGTGAAGAAGCCGGCATTCCTGGGCCAAGCGGCCGAGATCGGCAGCCAGCGCAGCCATACGCCGAAGATCAGGATCAGGATGATGCCGGTGACGAACTCGGGCAGCACCGTCACCGACAGGCCGCCGAGGCTGATGATGCGGTCGAGCGGACGGTTGAGGTTGAGCGCCGCAATGACGCCGCCCAGAATGCCGATCGGCACCACCAGCACGAAGGCGACGGCCGCCAGCTTCATCGAATTGCCGAGCGCATCGATGACGAACGGCGCCACAGGCGAGCGGAAGATGTAGGAGGTGCCCATGTCGCCCTGGACGAAGTTGGAGATCCAGCTCCAGTACTGGACAAGCAGCGGGCGATCGACGCCGAGTGTGTGATTGAGCGCGTCCACCGCGCGCTGGTCGGCGAACGGGCCGAGGATCGCGCGCCCGACATTGCCTGGCAGAACCTGGCCGCCCAGGAACACCATGATGCTGAGCAGGAACAGCGTGATCAGCGACAGGGACACACGCCGCGCAAAGAAGGAGAGAATGGCTAAGACTCCTTGCAAAGCCAGCTCCCCGGAGGAGCTGGCTATTAGAGGACTGGCTTTCCCTTTTCGCTTACGCCTTCGACGCCTTATCGAGGAACAGCTGCGACATTGCTGTCGGCTGCACGCCGGCCACGCCCTTCGCCGTTGCCGTCAGGTAGTCGTAGAAATAGCCGAAGATGACCGGGGTTTCCTCGAGCAGAAGCTTCTGGATCTTGCCGGCGTCGGCCTTCTGGGCTTCGAGATCGAGTGCCGCGATATAGCTGGTCGCCAGCGCGTCGTAGTCCTTGTTCTTGAAGTGCGCTGCATTCCAGGTGCCGTCGCTCTTCAAGGGAGCGGCAAGATAGACATTCGGCACGCCGCGATGGCCATAGTCGGTGATGCCCATCACCGAATCCAGCCAGTTCGATTTGCCGAACACCGCGTCGCCGTAATAGGCCCCCTGGTCGAGGATGTTGAGTTCGAGCTCGATGCCGATCTCCTTGACCCAGTTCTGGATGAGCTGGGCGTATTCGGGGATTTCGAGGTAGCGCTCGGTGGTCAGCGTGACTTTGAAGCCCTTGCCGGCACCGGCTGCTTCCATGAGCTGCTTGGCCTGCGCGATGTCCTGCTTGCGCTGCGGTATGCTCGTATCGGTCGAGGGGTAGACCGCGGCGAACGGGCTGTCGTTGCCGGCCACGGCACGCCCCTTCATCAGGCCTGCGACCAATTTGTCGCGATCCATGCTGAGCGCGATGGCGCGGCGCACGCGTGCGTCCTTCAGCGGGCCGTCGTCGCAACGCAGATGCAGCTGCTGATGCGCTGAAGACTTCAGGCTGATGATGTCGACGCTTGGATCACTGAGCAGGGCCACGCCGGCCAGCACCGGCATCTGGTTGATGATGTCGACCTGGCCGCCCTGCAGCGCCAGGATCATCGGCTGTACATCGGTGAAGAAGGTGAATTCGGTGCGTTCCGGCAGCGCCTTCTCGCCCCAATAGTCCTCGTTGCGGACGAAGGAGGCGCCGACCTTCGGCGTGTATTTCTCGATCTTGAACGGCCCGGTGCCGTCGAAGCTCTTTTCGTAGTCGCCCTTGTAGCTCGCCGGGACGATGACGGCGTTGTAATTGTCCGACGACAGCATGTAGGGAAAGTTGCCGTTCGGCGCGTCGAGGTGGAATTCCACCGTGTAGTCGTCGACCTTCTTGCTGGCGCCCTTCGACAGGATGCCGGTGAACACCGACAGCGCGTTGGACGAGTTTGCCGGATCGGCGAGGCGGTCGATGCTCGCCACCACGTCCTCCGCCTTCATCTCGCCGCCGCTGTGGAACTTCACGCCCTTGCGCAGTTTGAAGGTCCACACCGAGCCGTTGTCGTTCGGCTTCCAGCTTTCGGCCAGTGCCGGCTTGAGCACGAGGTCGGGGCCGTCGACGCAGAGGAATTCGGCTACCTGCTGCATGACCAGGAGGCCGCCGGCGTCGGCAATGGTGACCGGATCGATGGCGGCTGCCGGCACGCTGCTGGCGACACGAATGGTGGCGCCGGGGGCGCCCTGGGCGCGGGCCAGCGACGGCATGCCGCCAAAGCCGGCGGCCGTGGTGATGCCTCCAAGCAGCGGCAGCGACAGGCCGAGCAGGCTGCCATGGCGGATGAAATCGCGGCGGCTGACACGGCCATCGACGAGCCCGTCGATCAAGTGATTTTCGAGCGGCGAGCGATTACGCCGGATCAGGTCGAGAATG
>NZ_RZSJ01000262.1:0-7935 GCF_003998025.1 Mesorhizobium sp. M8A.F.Ca.ET.021.01.1.1 | reverse complement strand
CATAGGGATCCTGTGAGGCCGAAGCCTTGATCATCGATTTGCCGGAAGAAAGTTCCTTCTCGATATCCGGCGCGCCGTCGACCGCGGTGAAGATGAACTCCGAACGATTGAGCTGCTTGGCGGCGAGCTCGGCGCCGATCGCCGTCGGATCGTTGATGGCGAACACCGCGTCGATCTTGTCGAAACGGGTCAGCAGCGACTGGAACACTTTCAGGCCGCCGTCGCGCGAACCTTCGGCGTTCTGGTCGTCGGACAGGATCTTGATGTCGGGATGCTGGGCAAGCACGTTCTTGCAGCCCTTCACACGTTCCAGGATCGACGACGACGCCGGTCCATTGAGGATGACGTAGTCGCCCTTGCCGCCCGTGTGGTCTACCAGGTACTGGCAGGCTTCCTCGCCGGCCTTGACGTTGTTGGTCATCACGGTGACATCGGCGCCCGGCGCCGAAACGTCGAAGGCGGCGACGATGATGCCGGCGGCCTGCGCCTTCTTCACAGCCGGTGCGATCGCCTTGGCATCGACCGCGTTGAGCATGATCACGTCGACGCCGGCAGCGATGAAGGAATCGACCTGCGAGACCTGCTTGTTGAGGTCGTAGTCGGCCGATACCGATGTCACCTCGACCTTCGGATTGATCTTCTTGGCCGCATCCTCGATGCCCTTGATGGTGGCGACGAAGAACGGGTTGCCGAGCAGGCCGACCGAGATGCCGACCTTGTTGAGGTCCTTGGCCGATGCCGGCGCGATGGCGACGGCCGCGAAAGCGGCGCCGCAGAGCAGTCTGGTGATGATCTTCATTACGCTTACTTCCTCCGATGCACCGCGCCTCTCACGGTGCGTTGCACGAGCCGGTCGTTGATGCCGGCGACCAGGTCACTCACGTTCTTGCCCCTGCCTGGAGCCGGTAGCGGTCGAGGGCGACCGCCACGATGATGACCAATCCCTTGATGATGTACTGCCAGATGTCCGAGACACCGGCCAAGATGAGCCCGTTGGAGAGCACCGCGATGATCAGCCCGCCGATCAGCGTGCCCCAGATCGAGCCGACGCCGCCGACGAAACTGGTGCCGCCGAGGATGACGGCGGCGATGGCGTCGAGTTCATAGCTTTGTCCGAGTTGCAGGCCGTTGGCGGCGTAGAGCCGGGCCGCCGACATGGCGCCGCCAAGGCCGGCGAGCAGACCGGAAACGCCATAGACGAAGAGCAGCACCAGCGGCACCTTGATGCCGGTCAGCCGCGCAGCCTCGGCGTTGCCGCCAACGGCGTAGATCCAGGTGCCGAGCACGGTGCGTTTGAGCACCAGCCAGGACAGCACCACCACCGACAGCGCGATGATGACCAGCCAGGGGATACCGAGCACCGAACCGTTGCCGATGAAGTCGAACGGCAGGTCGGAGTTGAACACCGTCGTGTCCTGCCCGAGCAGGCGGGCAACGCCGCGCACGGCGGTCAGCGAACCGAGCGTCACGATGAACGGCGGCAGCCTGATATAGGCGACCAGCAACCCGTTGATGAGCCCGAAGCCAAGGCCGACCAGGATGGCCGCCGGCACGCCGAGCAGGCCCCAGTCCGGCACCAGCGACACCAGCACCGCCACCATCGCGGAGGCGGCAAGGATGGAGCCGACCGACAGGTCGATGCCGCCGGTCAGGATGACGAAGGTCATGCCGGCGGCAAGCACGATGTTGATCGACGATTGCTGCGTGACGATCAGCAGGTTGGTGCCGGTCAGAAAGCGCGGATTGATGAACTGGAAGCCAGCGGCCAGCAGCACCAGCACCGGCAGCATGCCAAGGGCCGCAAGCGCGGTGCGCAGCCGCCGGCTCCTGACCGCCGCTTGATCCACACTCTTCGTCCCGGTCGTCCTGTCTGTCATCGCTGAGACGCTCCCGTCGCAAGTTCCATGATCGCTTCCTGACGAAGCGGCTTGCCTTCCGATGCCGTCACCTCGCCAGCGATCGCGCCATCGCGCATCACCAGCACGCGGTCGGCGACGCCGATCACCTCGGGCAATTCGCTGGAGATCATCAGGATGGCGATGCCCTTGTTGGCGAGGTTGTCGATCAGCCGGTAGATTTCCGACTTGGCGCCGACATCGACGCCGCGGGTCGGCTCGTCGAGGATGACGACCTTCGGCTCCGTCTCCAGCAGGCGCGCGAGCAGCACCTTCTGCTGGTTGCCGCCCGACAGCGAGCCGGCATTGGCCTGTGCCGAGCCGGTGCGGATGGAGAGGTCGGCAATGGCCTTCGCCGCTCTCCTGTCGGCGGCGGTGAAATCGCGAAATCCGCCGGCTCGTGCGTCCCTGGCCAGCACGCCCATGCTGATGTTGTCGGAAATCGACATGTCGAGGAACAGGCCGAGTTCCTTGCGGTCCTCGGTAAGGTAGGCGATGCCGGCATCGAGCGCCTCGCGCGGCGAGCCGATGGTCACGGCCTTGCCGTCGAGTTCCATCGTGCCGGCGCTGCGCTTGTCGGCGCCGAAGATCAGCCTGGCAAGCTCCGTGCGGCCCGAGCCGACGAGGCCGGCCAGCGCCAGAACCTCGCCGTGGTGGAGGTCGAACGAACAGTTCTTCAGCAAGTGCGCGTCGGACATGCCGCGCACCGAGAGCGCCACGGCGCGTTTCTCGTCCGGCGGGCGATGATCCTTCTTGTAGAAGGCGGAGAGATCGCGGCCGACCATCATCGACACCAGCCGCGAGGCGTTGAGGTCGGCGCGCTCCAGCGTACCGACATAGCCGCTGTCGCGCAGCACGCTGACGCGGTCGGCGAGTTGGTAGACCTCTTCCATGCGATGGCTGATGTAGATGATGGCGATGCCTTGCGCCTTCAGCGTCGCGATCACCTCGAACAGCCGGTCGGTCTCGCGCGAGGTCAGCGACGTGGTCGGCTCGTCCATGACGATGATGCGCGCATTCGTCGACAGCGCCCGGGCGATCTCGACCAGCTGGCGCTCGCCGAGCGACAGGCTGGAAACCAGGGCACGCGCCGAGAAGGCGACGCCGAGCCGGTCGACGATCTCGGCAGCGCGCCGGTTGCACTGGTCCCGGTCGACGACGCCGAAGCGCCGCGGCTCGTTGCCGAGGAAGATGTTCTGCGCCACCGTCAGGTTCGGCGCCAGCGACAGCTCCTGGTAGATCACCGCGATGCCGGCCGCGCGAGCCTTGATCGGATCGCCGGTCGCGGCGGGCGCGCCATCGATCAGGATCTCGCCGCCGGGGTCCGGCCGATAGGCGCCCGACAGCACCTTCATCAGCGTCGACTTGCCGGCGCCGTTCTCGCCCATCAGCGCGTGCAATTCGCCGGCGTGGACGCTGAGCGAGACGTCCTGCAGGGCGCGGATCGCGCCGAAGGTCTTCGAGATGTGGCGCATCTCCAGCACCGGCTGGCGTGTCGTCTGCATTTGGACTGCCGCGCTCATCGCGCACCACCCGCTGCCTTGGCGGCGGCACCGTGCCCGGCAACGCGGTCGCGCCAGGCCTCGCGATAGCCGGCAAGACCGCCGAATTGCGTCGCCCGCACCGGCTCCGGCGGCTCGGCGGCGAAGTCGCGTCCCACGCTCTCGAAGGCGAGCGCCGCGGCACCGGTGGCGCTGCCTTCCAACGAGGCGCCTTGCAGGAAGGTCTGGCCGGGGCGCAGCTGCGCCAGCAGTCCGGCAAGCAGGCCGCCAGTGTTCAGCCCGCCATCGACGATCACCGTGTTATCGGAATGGATGAGATCGAGGCAAAGGTCGACCATCAGCGCAACGTAGAGCAACGCCACCGCCGCGCGTTGCACGGCGCTGGGCGTACCGCCTATGATTTCGCCGCTACGGTCCGATATCGGTCCACCCGGCGCGAAACTCGGCAGTGCCATGGGACCGGCGTCGAGCGCCTGCTGTATCGAGCCATGCGGGATCGCGCCTTGCCAGCCGCCGCTGATGACGGCGAACTCGCGCCCACCCATGAATCGTATGGTCGGCACCGGGCCGCCGTCGACGTCGACATTGACCAGCATGTCGCGCTCGCTGTCGAGTGCCTCGAGCGGACAGTCCGGATTGAGCACGACGACCCAGGTGCCGGTCGAGACGACGGTCAGCGGTCCAAGCCCTTGCCGGCGATAGGCGTACAGCGCCGCATTGGAGTCGTGGACGCCATTGTGGATGGCGATCGATCGCTCGGTATTGCCGAAGCGTCGCTCGCCGATGACGGCGCCGGCACGTTCGAAAGCCGGCATCTGGCCGCGCCAGCCCTCGGCGTCGACCAGCGAGGAGTAATCACGTTCACGCGGTGCCCATAAATGCGAATGGCAGCCGAGATAGGAGACTTCCGAGACCGGCCTGCCGCCGAGGCGCCAGCTCCAGTACTGGGGATAGCCCAGAATCGATGTCGCGTTCGAAAACGCATCGGGATCGACCTGCTGCAGCCACAGCATGTGGCGGCCATAGTTGAAGCCGAGCGGCAGGCGCGGTGAGAAGGTTTCGGCGAAATCCGGGATGCGGTGGTCGATCCGCACCGCGATTTCGGCCGGCGGCTCCTGCTCGTAGTCGAGGATCGGATGGGTCAGCGCCTTGCCGTCGACAAGGGCGAAGGTGCAACCATGACCCGACACCATCACCCCTTCCACACCATTGTTTTCGACCGCGTCGGTGACGGCGCCGAACGCCCAGTCATGGAGTGCTGCCTCGTCGAGTACGCTGAAGCCGCCTTGTTGCACCCATTTCGGCTGCGTCCGCCGTTCGTCGAGAATGCGCCCGTCCTGGCCGAAGACGAACAGCTTCGAGTTGGTCTTGCCGAAGTCGAGCACCGCCACGTTCACGCGAGGGCTCCCGAGGTCGAAGCGATCCGCACCATGACGCCGGCGTCCTCCAGCATGCGCGCGTCGGCATCGGAGAGCCCGTCATCGGTCACCAGCGTGCCGATGCGCGACAGCGGCAGCGCGACATTGCGCGCGTGAATCGACAGTTTGCGGCTGTCGGCCAGCACCACGATCTGATCGGCGCAGAGGCTGAGATCGACGATGGAGCGCACCAGCAGCGGATGCGATTCCAGCAGCCCTTCCTGGTTGAGGCCTTGCGTCCCGAGAAAGAATTTCGAGGCATAGAAGGGCGTCGCCTGGGTCGGTGAATGGATGATGCCGGGCTCGCGGTGCAGGTCACCGCCGGCGACGGTCAGGCTGCAATGGCCATGGTCGCTGAGATAGGCCGCGAGCGGCATCGAATTGGTGTAGAGCCGGATGTTGCGGTCGGCGAGCTTGACGCCGAGATGGAAACAGGTCGAGCCGCCATGGACGATGACCGCATCGCCATCGCGCACCATGGTCGCGGCGGCGGCTGCGATCTGCCGCTTGGCCTCGACGGCAAGGTCACGGTTCTCGTCATAGGGCCGGGCATAGGCGACGCCCGCATGCGAAGCCCCGTCGAGTGCAGAAATGCCGCCATAGACCTTGCGGGCTTCACCGGCCTCGTCGATCCGGTCGATATCGCGCCGGACCGTCGCCGCCGAGACCCCGAGCCGCTCCTGCAGCTCGCGCACGGAGGCGAACGGGCGGTCCCGCAGCAGTTCGACGATCTGACGCTGGCGGCCGAAGTCGCTCAACCCTTCCTCCCTGACGCCATCTCCCACGGCAATTGGTGCAACTTAATCAACACTAGCCGGATTGCAAGCTTGTTTTGATGATAGTAGATCACTGTTGACGCAGATCGCTCATATCTGCGATATCAGCGCCAGCAGCGACCCGGTGACGGGATCGCATGCAAACGTTGGAGGAAAGGCGCCGTGGCAACCCAAGCTGATGCACAGGAACTGGCCGCCTTGCGGGCGCTTTCGGCCAGCATCGGGCTGAACCCGCACATGACGCAGGCGGCGGGCGGCAACACCTCGCTGAAGGCCGGCGACACGCTGTGGATCAAGGCCTCGGGCACCTGGCTGAAGGATGCGCTCAGCGCCGACATCATGGTGCCGGTGGCGATGGCACCGCTGCTCGAGGCCGTCGAACAGCGCGATCCAACCGCCGACAGGCCACAGGCCTTCGCCATCGAAGACCTCAATCCGCGTGGCCTGCGCCCGTCGATCGAGACCACCGTGCATGCCTTGATGCCGCAACGCGTGGTGCTGCATGTCCATTGCGTCGACACGATTTCGCTTGCCGTGCAAGCAGATGGCGAGGCCGAGGTCGCCAGGCGGCTGGATGGCATCGAATGGGCCTGGGTGCCCTATTTCCGGCCGGGTCTGCCGCTCGCCCGCGGCATTGCCGCGAAATTGCGGCCCGGGGTCGACGTGCTGATCCTTGGCAATCACGGGCTGGTGGTTGCTGCCGAAACCGTCGCCGAGGCGGAGGCTTTGCTGCACCGCGTCCGGTCGCTGCTGGCGCGGCCGGCGCGCGCCACCGCCCCGCCTGATATCGCCGCCTTGACGGCGCTCGCCGGCGACTACCGATTGCCGGCGGATGTCGAAGCGCATGCGGTCGCGCTCGATTCGGAAAGCCTGGATATGGCCGAGGGCGGCAGCCTTTATCCGGACCACGTCATCTTTCTAGGCCAGGGCTCGGTGGTTGCGAGGCCGGGCGAGAACGTGGCCGGCGTCACCGCGCGGCTCGGCGCGGCACCCGTGGCGATCCTGTTTCCCGGCGCCGGCGTGCTGATGCGCGGCGACGCCGGCGCCGGTGCCGACGCCATGCAGCGTTGCCTTGCCGACGTGACCGCGCGCGTCGATGGCAAGGCGCGGCTGAACTATCTCACCGCCGCCGAGAATGACGAACTGGTCAACTGGGACGCCGAGCAGTATCGCCAGAAGCTCAATGCGGCCGGCACGGCCTAGCGAGGGACGACATGACGCCACTTGTCGTCGGCATCGACATCGGCACCTCCGGCGCCCGCGCCGTCGCCATGCGTCAGGATTTTTCCATTGCCGGCCAGTCCGCTGTCCGGCTCGACAAATTCGGCCAGAACCCACGCGACCCCTCGGCATGGTGGCAGGCGGTCCAGGCGGCGCTGACGGAACTGATTTCGGGCGTCGACCGCGCCGCGATCCGCGCCATCGCCATCGACGGCACATCGGGCACCCTGCTGCCGGTCGACGCTGATGGGCGGCCTCTGGCCGAGCCGCTGATGTACAACGACAAGGTCGATGACGGCGACATCCTGGCCGCGATCGCCCGCGCGGCGCCGGAAGCGAGCGCCGCCCACGGGGCGACTTCAGGCCTGGCCAAGGCGCTCCGGTACCAGCATCTGCCCGGCATAGCGGCCGTGCTGCACCAGGCCGACTGGATCGCCGGCAACCTGTCCGGGTGCTTCGACGTCAGCGACGAGAACAATGCGCTCAAGACCGGTTACGACGTCGAGGCGCGCCGCTGGCCGGATTGGATCGCAGCCACCGGCATGCGCATGGATTTGCTCCCTGATGTCGTCGAGCCGGGCGACGTCATCGGCACCCTCACCGCGGCCGCCGCCGCGCTTTTCGGCCTGCCGCGCGATGTGGTCGTGGTTGCCGGCACCACGGACGGCTGTGCCTCGTTCCTGGCGACAGGCGCCACGGCGGCGGGCGACGGCGTCACCGCGCTGGGGTCCTCGCTGACCATCAAGATCCTGTCCGACCGGCCGATCTCGGCGCCGCGCTTTGGCATCTACAGCCATCGTCTTGGCGACACCTGGCTGGCAGGCGGCGCCTCGAACTCCGGCGGCAAGGTGCTGGCGCAGCATTTTCCGCTCGCGCGGATCATCAAACTCAGCGCGATGATCGACCCCACGACCGAGACCGGCCTCGACTACTATCCGCTTGGGACGGCGGGCGAGCGGTTCCCGATCGCCGATCCGGCCTTGCCGCCGCGTCTCACCCCACGGCCTGCTGACGATGCAGATTACCTCAAGGCGATGTTCGAGGGCATGGCGGCCATCGAAGCGCTTGGCTACGGCAGGCTGGCCGAACTCGGCGCGCCGGCCCTGACCTCCATTCGCAGCGT
>NZ_RZSJ01000261.1:0-7935 GCF_003998025.1 Mesorhizobium sp. M8A.F.Ca.ET.021.01.1.1 | reverse complement strand
GATCAGATCGGCATCAAACCGGGTCGAAGGTGAAGGCCGTAGCCGCGGTTTTGTCGGGCTGCGACCTAGCGACATCCTCGCCTCCAGCATCGGACGATACGACCTTTTCGCAGTCTCAGCGTCGGCACCTATCTGAGGTACCCATTGCTGAAATATCCCACGAAATCCGGACGTTGCGCGACAACCTTGCCATCGGCATCATGCAGGATACCCGCGGCGAGGAGGTAGGAGCCGATCGCTTCCATCTTGGCGGGATCCATGATGCCGATGGTGCCGTCTTGCCCGCGCAGATAGTGCCCGTCGATCAGTGCCTTCAGCGAAGTCTGGATCAACGCCGGATTGGTGAGGGCATCCTTGTTGGCGGCGATCAGCAGCGTCGCGGCTTCCTCTGGATGATCCACCGCGAACTGATAGCCGCGCCGCGTTGCCTGGATGAAGGACGACGCCAGTTGGGGATTTGACTGGAGAAACGCTTCGCTCGAAGAGATGAGCGTCGTGTGCTCGTCGGGAACGCCATAGTCGGCATAGACGAAGCTGCGTTGCTTGACGCCCTTGAGCTCGGCTTCGACGCCCTCCCAGGTCGACACTTCGAGGGTGAAGTCGACCGAACCGTTGGCGAGCGCCTCATAGGCGGAAGTGCCGAGCGTCACCGTCTCGAAATCGCCCTTGCCGCCATCATGCCGGATGATGGTCGAGATCAGTGCGTTTTCCCAGGCGCTGCCGAAACCGCCATAGGTCAGGCCATCCAGATCCTTCGGGCTCTTGATCTCGCTGCGCGCCGCATTGAACACCAGCCGACCAGTTTCGGACTGCACGACGGCATAGACGGCCTTCAAGTCGGCGCCGGCGGTCTTCTGGGTGAACAGGCTGATGGTGCCGTTGATGCCGAAATCGGCGACGCGGTTGGCGACAAGCGTGCCGGCGCCGGTGTCGCTGTAAGGCACGATATCGACCTCCAGACCGGCCTCGCGATAAAAACCCTTTTCGCGCGCGACGAACAGCCCGATGTGGTTGGTGTTGACCGTCCAGTCCAGCGCGACAGTGACTTTTTGCGTTGCCGCGAAGGAGCGGCTCGATCCGGTGGCCAGCGGTACGCTAGCGGCAAGGGTGAGCAGCAGAGCCTGCCTGCGCGTCAAGTCAGTCATGGTCATGTCCTTTGGTTGGCTGGAGGTTGAGCAGAATGTCGAGGATCTCGGCCTCGAGTGCCCCGGCCTGCCGTGTGGCGGCGCTGGTCGGATCGCGCGGGCGCGGCAGTGGCACCTGGATCTCGCGCACGACACGGGCAGGCCGGGCCGACAGCACATAGATGCGGTCTGACAGGAACACGGCTTCGCGCACGTCATGGGTGATCAGCAACGCCGTCCATCGATGGTGCCGCCACATCTGTTCGAGCCAGCGCTGCATGGCCGCGCGCGTCAGTGCATCGAGCGCGCCGAACGGCTCGTCGAGCAGCAACATGTCGCGTTCCTGCACGACAGTACGCAGCAGCGCCGCGCGCTGCCGCATGCCGCCTGAAAGCTGCGCCGGAAAATGCCGCTCGAAGCCGGCAAGCCCAAACTCGGCAAACAGCGGCGCGACACGCGTCCGCGCCGCCTTGCGGCCGAGGCCCTGCACCTCGAGCCCGAGCGTCGTGTTATCGAGGATGCGCCGCCACGGCATCAGCGCGTCCCGCTGCGGCATGAAGGCGAAATGCCTGCCATGATCGTCGAGCGGCGCGCCGTCGAAAAACATCTCACCCTCGCCATGCTCGGCGCCGGTCAGAAGCTGGAACAGCGTCGACTTGCCGGCACCCGAAGGCCCAAGGATCGAGACGAATTCGCCGGCATCCACGCGCAGCGAAATGTCGGCGAGCACTTCGAGCCCGCCAAAGGCCTTGCGCATATGCCGCAATTCGAGCCGGCTCATGCTTGCGGGCCTTTTCGGGCGGCTTGCCTGCCAGCGGCTCTTTCCCAAGGCATGGCAAGTCGTTGCAGCACCACCGTCAGCCCGAACAGGACGAGGGTAAGGGCGGCGCTGACGCCGACGGCGGCGAGCACCAGGTCGGGACGGAAATTGTTTTTGGCGTTGAGCATGTAGATGCCCAGCCCTTTGGCCGCGCCCGCATATTCGGCGAAGATGGCGCCGACGACGGCATAGGTGATGGAGATCCTGAGGCCAGCGAAGAAATAAGGCAGCGCCGAAGGCAACCGTGCCAGGATGAAGACCCGCCAGCGCCCTGCTCCCATGGCGCGCAGCATCTGCCCGATCTCGACCTCGGTAGCCTCGTAGCCCTGCACCAGGGCCACCAGCATCGGGAAGAAGGTGACCAGTGCCACCAGCATGATCTTGGGCGTCAGCCCGAAACCGAACCACAGCACCACCAATGGCGCGATGGCGACCAGCGGCAAGGTCTGGCTGACTATGAAGACAGGAAACAGCGCGCGCCGCAAAGGCTGGAAGAAGTCGACCAGCATCGACAGCGCGAAGGCGGCGCTGAGCGAGCAGGCAAAACCGATCAGCGTGGCGCGGATGGTGGGAATGGCGTTGTCGAGCAGCGCGTCACGATTGAGCATCGCCTGTTCGAAGACGCGCGAGGGTGCCGGCAGAACCGTCGGCTTGATGCCGGAATGGTTTGCGTAGAGTTCCCACGCCACGAGCACCAGGCCGATCGATATCACGGCCGGTGCCGCCTGGGCGAGGAAGCCCGCGAGTTGACGCGGGTTGAACGACGATGAAGCCACGAGAGGATGACCTTGACGGCGCGCGTCGGCGCGAACGGTTCAAACGGCAGTGGGACTGTTGGCCGAAACCGTGACGTCGAGGGTTACGTGGCCGGCGCCTGGTCCGAAGCGGCAGAAGGCTTCGTCGAGCGCCGAGAAGATCGCGCCGGCATCGCCGCGCAGCTTGGTGCAGAAATTCTTGGAGCGATCATAGACGCCAGACTGCTTCAGGAAATCGATGCAGCCATAGATCTCGTCCATATGGTCGTCCGTGCCCATCACATAGAGCGAGAACTGCGCCGCCGCTGGCTGCCCAGTGGCGGGCGCGCCGCGGACGGCGGAAATGGCGGCTTGCTTGCGCGGGCCGAGTGGCCCGGCAGGTCCGCCAAACGTGTCGGAGCGGCAGATCGGATCGTCCGGCTCACCTGGGCAACCACGCGAAATGGTCGCCGACAGCACGCAATGCTTACCGCTGCCAGACGCAGCCACGAAAAGGTCGCGCAGCGCCGGGAATAGCACCTCGGGGGGCCCGACCAGCAAGGTCGAGATGTCGTCGGTCTCGATCCTGAGCTTGTCGCGATACGAATCGAGCGCGCCAAGCGCGCCCAGGATGACGCCGACAAAATCGTCGGCCATGGGATATAGGGAAACCTGTGCGCCTGAAAACATCGCCCGCCTCGCTCCGCTGGTATTACCCAGATCAGCTTCTAGGGTCTGTGGGCTTGCCGCCCCCGTCTCAGCCCCGACCGTACGGAGCACCCCTGTGGATGGCGGCGTTAAAGCACCATTCGATCGGTTGGGGAAGCTGTTTTTTCAGCAAGCTGCGCCAAAGCATTGCGCCAGCGCAGGCACAACCGGGTGCCGGCGCCCGGGAATTTGGCTCGATCCGGGTGCAACCAACAGCCCGACCATCACGCCGGGCGACATGAATTCCAACGCGGACCAGAATTGCCCGACCAGCGCGCAGACGGATGCCAATGGCAGGGCGACCGCGCCGACCGTGGCCGACAAGAACTGCGGTAAGTAGTTTTCGCAGCAGGGAAAGCGCGGACGCAAGTTCCGCGCTTTCCATGCTCGTTGGTCTCACTATACGCCACGACCGGCTGGCGGTACCTCTGGCACCGATTCGCTGGCCACTTTGCCAAACACTCTTATTTCGGGGCACGGTTTTCCGGCTTTTGGCCGTGCGAATGCGGTGTGCATTTTCATCAGCCGTTTGAGCAGGCGGCCATAGGTGAGGTATCGAACTCGGCCATTGGCAAGATCGAACTCCACCCTCCCCCATCGCCTGACCGGACCTTTTCCAGTTGGCGGACCCAGTCGCGCGATCTGAAAGGCCAACCGAACTTCGCGGCCGGCAACGTCCAGATAGATACCGGGATTGCCGCCTAGGACGTGCCACAATCGGGCAACGTGCTCGATCGACATGTCGGATGAAATCGCCATGTGGTTCCGCTCAAGTCGCGCCCAGACGAAATCACCGGTTGGCTGCCGCGTCCCGGACACCAAATCCTTGCAATAGGCTGGCGCCACCTCGCGCACCAACGCGCGCATCGCGGTCGCCACGCTGTCGGCCACATCCCGCCGCGTTGCCCAGTGTGCTTCGCAGAACGGCACCTGTCCGAGGATGTCGCCGTCATCGAAATTGGCGGACATCTTGTGCAATGTCACGCCGCCATGGACGGCATGCTGGCCGTCCGCGACCAGGCGATGGAGAGGGTGCGGCCCCCGGTAGTTGGGCAGCAGCGCCGGATGAAAATTAAGCCCGCCCTTGGGAAAGAGGCCGAGCAGTTGTTGTGGGATCAAGGTCGGGAAAGCGTAGCAGATCAGTACATCCGCGGCGATGTCAGGCAATTGCCGGCCAAGCTCATCCCAGTCGTAAGGCCGGCCGAATTCGATCAACTTTACCGGCGTGTTGCCGAGATAGCGCCTGAGCAGAAGCTGGCGCCTCAGCCGGCGTCGAAAATTGCCAATGCTGAAGCCTCTGGATGGGCGCTGAAAGCCAGGCACGATGATCGCGCCAATACGGTTTCCCGCCTCGATCCAGCCGGAAAGCAGAGGCCCGGTGTAAGCAGAAACATCCAGGATGAAAACTGCATTGAGCTGCCGGGCGCCGGCCACAGGCTCGAAAGAAATCATCTTTTCAAATCCGGCGGGGCAAGACATCGCCCGGCAATCCGAGCACCGTCACGGACCCGTCCGGTCAGGACCAAAAGGCCGGCCGAGCCGTCAGCCTGGTTTGGGAGAAAGCGGTCCTGCCGCGGCGACACTTGAGAGCCTTTCCCGCTTCACCAACACAGGTTTTTCGTAGAGTTTCCTCATGCTCCCCCTGAAATCAATCAACCCGCGCAGTTGGTCAGCAGTGCCGCGGACTGTCAACCGCCGGGCGGGGCTGACAGCCGCTATTGATATGGCCTCGCGGCAATCGGCGGGCGCTTAAACCCACTGCCGCAAAGACTGATCCGCGAGCCTTATGAAACGGCCTTTTCACGAACCGGCAGTTTCCAACCTGGCCTGACGAAATGGCAGGTGTAGCCGTTCGGATACTTCTCCAGATAATCCTGGTGCTCGGGCTCGGCCTCCCAGAACACTCCGGCTGGAGCGAGCTCGGTGACAACCTTGCCGGGCCACAGGCCAGAGGCATCGACATCGGCGATGGTGTCCTCCGCCACACGCTTCTGCTCCTCACTAGTGTAGTAGATTGCCGAGCGATAGCTCATGCCGACATCGTTGCCCTGGCGGTTGCGCGTCGTCGGATCGTGGATCTGGAAGAAGAATTCCAGAAGCTGGCGGAAGCTGATTTTCGCCGGATCGAAGCTGATCTCGATGGCTTCGGCATGCGTGCCATGATTGCGATAGGTGGCATTCGGCACGTCGCCGCCGCTGTAGCCGACACGCGTGGCGAGGACGCCCGGCATGCGCCGGATCAGATCCTGCATGCCCCAGAAACAGCCGCCGGCAAGCACTGCACGTTCGCTCGAAGTCGCCATGTAACGTCTCCTCAAAAGGCAATTCCGGGAAACCTGTAGCGGCGTTCCCCGGGGAATTGCGCGACAACAAATTTGGATAGTCCCATAAATGGGCATTGTCGCCTGCTTCGTCCAGTCGGACGAGCGGCCATTCGGCTATACCGGTGAAATTCGCCCCCTAAGGAACTGGGGGCACCTCAGTTGCGCGGATGCCGTGTCCGGCTACTGGCGGCGACCGGCAGATATCGGATACCAGGTGGAATGGCCGCAAAACTGATCGCCACAGGCGGTGCCTCGCGCGACCAGTTGAAAAGAACGGTCTTGACCGGAATGTTGTCCAACCATGCCCGCAGCCGCGACGGCACTTGACGACCCGGCCAAACCATCAGCATGCCATGGTCGCGCAACCGCTGCCTCGTGATCCAGGGTGCGAACCGCATATCGAGATCGGTGAAGATCGACGGCTTGTCATAGGCGTTGAGGCCCGCCAGCATGGCAAGATTGGTGTCGCCACCGACGATGTCGAGCCGGCCCGGCACCGCCGCGTGCCAGATTGCCTCGGCCTCGTCCGAGATCGGCCGCGCCGGCCAGCAGACGGCGTCCATCCGCCCGCGCACATTGCAATCCGTCCAGCGGATGGCCGCATAGGCCCCCGACATGGCCACGATGCAGATGAAGGCGCAGATCGCCAACCTTCGCATCTCGGGGGCACCGAGCCGGTGACCGAGAAAGGCGAGCGCGACGACGCCGACGAGATTGTACATCGGCGCGCCCCAGGCCTCGCCGGTGCCGGTGAACAAAGAGGCGACCATGATCAGCGTCGCCGGCCCAAGTCCCATCCAGGTGAGATAGACCAGCTTACCGCGCTCGACGGGGTCCTGCGGAGCCGACGTGCGCCGCAGCAGCCCTGATATCGCCAGCACCAGGAGGAAGCCGGAAAACCCGGCTAGCTGGACACCGATATAGTAGAGGCGCGCACGGTGCTCGGTTACCCAGGCATCGCGGCCGGCGAAATAGGTCAACGGCAGGAAATCGATGCGGTAGAGTGCGATGGCCAACGGCGCGGCGACCGCGAGACAAACGGCCAGGCCAAGCCACGGCCAGGGCGTCGCCAGCCGACTGCGCGCGCGCGCGTCGGACAGCAGCCAGAGAGCGCCGAAGGCAAGCAGCAGGCCGGTGGAAAACTTGGCATAAAGCCCGACGCCCGACACCAGTCCGAGCGCCAGCCACCAGCCTGGCCCGCCACCGCGGCCGGCGCGCCACAGCAGCCAGCAGACCGCGGCCCAGAACGGCATCTGCGCATAGTCGTGATTGAATTGCGGCGTCGGCCAGCCGAAGAAATAGACCGATGGCATCAAAAGCACGGCGGCCAGCGCGCGGCGTTGTCCGAGCATGTCGCGGGCCAGCAGATAGACCAGGACGAACGTGGCCGAGATCGTCAGTTGGGCCAGCAGATATTGCGGCCAGCGGAACGATCCGGTCAGGAGATGGCTGGCCTCGAGCAGCCAGCCGGGGAGCTGCGGGTGCTTGTAGGTCAAAAGCACCCATTCGCGGCCCCACATGAAGCCTTCCACGACATCGCCGGGCGGTGCGGGATCGATGAGTGTTGGCACCACGGTCCAGCACAGCGTCTGCACCAGACACAAAAGTGCCAGCAAACCCCAGGGGTGCCGAAGCAGGGCGGACCAGAACGACGACGAGTCCAGCGCCACGGCAGGCAGCCCTGCCGGCACCCAACGATCGATGGAGTCGTCAATTCCCGCCATGCGCGGCTTAAACCACATTGCCCGGTTTGCCGAACAGCCCCAACGTCAAAGCTTACAAAAAAGTATACTTGCAGGTCATTGCAAGACCAAGATTGAGCGGGAACTTCGGCGTCCCGTTGCCCTTACCGGGCTGAACAGCCCGCACACCTGACCCCACTAGAAAATCCCGGATATTCGATGCGTCACCCGCATGCCGTCATCCACCACCGCGCGCTCGACTTCTGGCTGGCGCGCGCGGCGGTCCTCGTCATCATCTGCCTGCAGCTTCTGGTCATCAACGATCTTTCATTCGGTCCCCGCTGGCTGGCGCCGGCGCTGGAGGCCGCCCTGCTCGCGCCGCTGTCCGTGGCCACCGCCTGGACGCAGGCCGCCACCCAGAAAGCGGTCGAGGAGGAGCACTGGTATCTGGTCGGACGGTTTCGCGTCATGATCCGCCGGACGGCCCTGGTGATGACCGGCGTCGTCAGCGTCATGAATTGCGGTTCGCTGGTGCTCCTGGTG
>NZ_RZSJ01000260.1:0-7943 GCF_003998025.1 Mesorhizobium sp. M8A.F.Ca.ET.021.01.1.1 | reverse complement strand
GCCGGTGCCCGCGCGCCGCAAGGCGGCTGGGTGCGTGATCTGCTGACCGCCGCGTCGAACGATGCCGACCTCAGGCCGGCGGCCCCCCAAGCGCCCGCGGAAGCACCGCGCCCGGCCCCTGCCCAGCGTTCCCCGCTGCATGTCGTGGAATCGCTGAACTCGCTGTCCGTCGATATCGCGCGGGCCATCGATCACGATGCCTCGATCGAGCTGTGGAACCGCTACCGGCGTGGCGAGCGTGACGTCTTCACGCGCAGGCTCTACACGCTGAAAGGCCAGCAGACGTTCGACGAAATCCGCCGCAAGTACCAGGCGGAGGCCGAATTCCGCGCCGCCGTCGACCGCTATTGCGACGATTTCGAGAAGCTGCTCAAGGATGTCTCGCGCAACGACCGCGACAACATCATGGCGCAGACCTATCTCACGTCGGACACCGGCAAGGTCTACACCATGCTGGCCCATGCCAGCGGCCGCCTGCATTAAGCGGTCGCCAAGCCAAAACGAAAAAGGCGGGGGATTTGTCTCCCGCCTTTTTTCTTGAAGGGACTGATCTCGCCACCTGGAAGACGCATCCGGGTTTGGTCTCGCTTTTCCGGAACCGGATACTGACTTGTGAAGACGGCAATCATCTTCGACTGCGAGTTTCTCTGCCTTGAGGGCTCACAACGCAGATACTGGTGCGCGGCCCATGACCCGGATCCGGTCATCGCCCAGATCGGGGCTGCAAGGCTCGGCCTCGAAGGCGACTTCCCCGTGCTGGGCACGCACAAGGCCTACATCACGCCGATAGACCGATTCGGCGAGAGATACGCGCTTGGCCCGTTCTTCACCGGGCTGACCGGCATCACCGAAGAAATCATCGAGGCCGAAGGCGTCGGGCTGGAAGAAGCCCTTGCCGGCGTCGATCGGTTTTCCGATGGAGCTCGGTTCTGGTCCTGGGGCAAGGACGAACTGAACATGATCGCCATCAGTTGCTATGTCGCGGGCATCAAGCCGCCCATCCCGGCCACCCGGTTCGACAACGCCGTGAAACTGCTGATCGCGGCCGGCATGCCGATCGAGGACCTGGCAAGGACACCGAGCAACAAGCTTGCGCAATATTACGGCGTCGAACACCCGCCATTGCAGGGGCATGACGCGCTAGACGATGCGCTGTCCGTCACCTACACCCTGCAGCACCTGATGAAGACTGGAAAGCTGCGGCCGGACGTCTTCGACCGTCCGTAGCCCGAAAGATGGAACTCCTGCGCGCCTGGCGCTCAGATCACCGAATCGGTCCAGCGGACGATCTGCTTGGCCGCATCGCCGAAGGCCGCGTCGAGCGCGCCGACATAGGCCGGGTTGCCGCTGCCTGATACGGGTGCGGATGCGGTGAAGCTCTTGGAAGCCTTCACTTCGCCGTTGCGGTCGTTGAGCAGGCGCACGAACAGGTCGACCTCGGCATGTTCGCCGCCATTGACGCGGACCTCGAAGGACCGGACCTCGACGATCACCTGATAGTCGATCGCCAGCCCCTCGCCCGGCTTGCCGACGCCGGCAAAGCTGCCCGAGCGCTGGAACGTCTCGGCCAGCCGCGCCTGCACGATCAGCGGCAGGCGGTCGGCCCATTGCGCGCCCTTCAGATACTGGATCGAGCGGTCGGAGGGTTTGATGACGATGTTCTGGCTGTCCAGCGCCTTCAACGCCGAAGGCTGGGCGATCAGGATTTGCTTGCGGCTATGGCCATGCGCGTCGACCGATGGCGCCGACAGTTCGAACGTGTCGAGCGGTGCCGGCTTGCCGCCGAGAGCCGCGCAACCGGCAACCGCCAGCACAAGCAGCAGCGCAGCTGATTTCAACCCGCCTGTTCCAAGCCTACTCAACGCCACGCGTGATCCCCGCTGTCCCCGATCGTAAGATCAAACCCGCATTCACGAGCACTGTTCTTGCGGCGGGGCGGCGCCGAAGTCAACGCCGCGCCCTGCCGTCGAACTGACGAACCTCGCCCTCGCCACCCGAAAGGATGCGCTGCGGATTGCGGCTGAGATCCGTCACCGCTTCCTCGATGCGGTTGATCGAGCGGCGGCTGTCCTGCACCAGCGCCTCGACATTCTGCAGCCCCTGGCCCGAGAAGCGCGCCAGATTGTCGGTGATGACCCCAAGGCGGGCGTTCAGCGTATCGGCGACCTGCTTGAAGGATTTCAGCGTATCCCTTGCGTCGGCCATCACGCCGTCGGCCTGACCCGAGCCGAGCAGCTTGTCGACCTTGGCGAGTATGCCGTCGACCCGCACCGAGGCGTCGTTGAGCCGTTGCGCCAATTGCCTGGCGTCCTTGATTGTCTGGTCGATGTCGTCGGCCCGATTGGCGATCTTGCCGGTCACCTCAGCGATATCGGCAGCCGCCTTGTTGGCGTTGTCGCTGGCCTTCTGGATGTTGGCGAGCGCTTGGCGCACCTGCGCCGGGTCGATGCCGTCGAGTACGCCATCGACCTTGGCCAGCGTGCCTTGCGTCTGCTTGGCGAAGTCGTTGACCGATCCGACAGCCGTATCGACGTTCTTGATCACGCCATCCAGCTGCCGCGAGGTTTCCTTGAGGTTCCCCGTCACCGTGTCGACATTGGCAACGATGCTCTTGATCTTGTCTTTGTCGACGGCATTGAGCAGGCCCTCCGCTGCCTTCAACGTGCCGTCGAGCTTGCCTGAAACGCCTTTCAGCTCATCGGACAGCGCGCTGACGGCGGACAAGAACTTGTCGATGCCGTCGGAATTCCTGGCCAGTGCATCGGAAAACGTCCGTACGTTCTGCACGGTCTGCGTCAGCGGCCCGCGGACATCCTTGGTGAAGCCCTCCAGCTCCGTCAGCACCTTGTCGGCGCGGGTAAAGATGTTCTGCGCCGTCTGCAGCAGATTGGTCACGGCCGAAGGATTGGCGATGATCTCGGCGACCTTGCCCTCCTTTTCAGCCTGGTCGAGCAGCTTCACTTCCTTGGGGTCGGCGCCCTTGAGCTCGATATTGGCCTGCCCGGTAAGGCCGGCAAGGCCGATATCGGCCTGCGTCGACTTGGTGATCGGCGTCATCCGGTCGATCTCGGTGTCGGCGATGGCGACAGTCGGATTGTCGACGTCGATATAGACACGCTTGACGTCGCCAACCTTGACGCCGTTGAACAGCACGAAGCTGCCGCGGCCGAGACCAGAGGCCGAGCCCGGAATGCGCACCCGCAGCAGCGTCGTCTCGCCCCTGTCGCCGATCGCGGCCGTCCAATAGACGAAGCCGAAAGCCGCCAGGATCGCAACCAGCGTGAAAATGCCGACAATGACGTAGTTGGCTCTGGTTTCCATTGCTTCACTTATGGCTATGCACGAGCGGCAAGATCAAGTTGCCGTGCGCGTTTTCCGCGGAAATAGGATTTCACCCACGGTTCCTCGCTCTTCAGCATGTCGTCGATAGTGCCTTCGACCAGGACCTTTTTCTTGCCCAGCACCGCCACGTGGTCGCAGGCTGTAAACAGCGTATCGAGGTCGTGGGTCACCATGTAGACGGTCAGATCCATGGTGTCGCGCAGCTTGACGACGAGTTCGTCGAACTCGGCCGCGCTGATCGGGTCGAGGCCCGACGTCGGCTCGTCGAGAAAGACGATGTCGGGGTCGAGCGCCAGCGCGCTGGCAAGCGCGGCGCGCTTGATCATGCCGCCGGAGAGTTCGGAGGGAAACTTCTGCGCCGCATCCGGCGGCAGCCCGACCAGCTCGATCTTGAGCAGCGCCAGCTCGTCCATCAGCTTCCTTGGCAGGTCGAGATATTCGCGCATCGGCACCTGCACGTTCTCCATCACGGTCAGCGCCGAAAACAGCGCACCATGCTGGAACAACACGCCAAGACGCATGTCGATGCGCAGCCGCTCGATGTCGCTTGCCTTGTCGACGTCGACGCCGAACAGTTTGATTGTTCCCGACTGCTTGGGCATCAAGCCCAGAATGGTGCGCAACAGCACGGACTTGCCGGCGCCCGAGGCCCCGACGAACCCCAGTATTTCGCCGCGCGTGATGTCGAGCGACAGCTTGTCGAGGATCAGTTTGTCGTCAATGGCAACGGTGACGTCGTGCACCGAAAGGACGATTTCGCTGTCGACCTCGTCCTTCACCTCGACCCCATTGCCCTTCGCCATCTTGTCAGAACTCGATCGCTGCGTAGAACATGGCGAAAAGCCCGTCGAGGATGATGACGACGAAGATCGACTTCACCACCGAAGCGGTCACGTGCTGGCCGAGCGATTCGGCGCTGCCGCCAACCTTCATGCCCTCGACGGAGGCGATGGTGCCGATGATCATGGCCATGAACGGCGCCTTGATCAGGCCGGCGAAAATCGTGCTGAGATCGATTGCGACACGCAACCGGTCGATGAAGGCAGCGGGCGGGATATCGGAGTAAAGCCAGGCGGCGACAATGCCGCCGCCAAGTGCGGCAAAATTCGCGATGATCGTCAGGCAGGGCAAGGCGATCACCAGGGCAACCAGCCGCGGAAAGACCAGGACGCCGATCGGATTGAGGCCGATGACCTTCAGCGCATCGACCTCCTCGCGCATCTTCATGGAGCCGATTTCGGCGGTGATCGCGCTGCCGGAGCGGCCGGCGCCGCGGGCTTGGCCGGTGCGGCGCCGTCAGCCGGCTTGGCGGGCGCGGAGGCGTCAGCAGCGGCTCCCGGTGCCGGCAGTGGCTTGGGATTGTCCGACAGTGTGCGCAGATAAGCGATGACGTTGGCGCGGTCCTCATCCTTGGGCAGGCCGGCAAAGCCCATGGCCGTGCCCTTCACGAATTTCTTCGGCGAAGTGATGAAGTGGTTGATGTTGTCGTAGGTCCACTTCTCTGTGCCGCCCTTGGAGAATTCCTTCATGCCGGCCGAATAGGCGAAGCCTTCATGCTCGGCGACAGGGCGATCGACGAGATCCCACAGATCCGGGCCGACCTTGTTGGGGCCGCCCTTTTCGCCTGAATGGCAGGCCTGGCACTTCTTGAAGACGGCAGCACCGGCCTCGACATTGGCGGTCGCCAAGAGGTCGGCGATCGGCTTGGCTTCGGCGGCTGGAGCGGCAGCGCCGCCTTCGGCGGGCTCCGCGGCCTCGATGGCGAAGCCGGGCTTTTCCGGCGCCGGCGAGGCAAACAGCGCGTCGGACACAATGCCGACCGAGAAGACCACGAAAACGGTTCCGAGCAATCCGGCGAGCAGCTTGTTGACTTCGTTGGAATCCATACGCCCCTTGCTCCCTTTTCCGGCGGACCGAACCGTCCACTCCGTCCGTCGGTATCGAGACCTGCCCTCCAGGGCCGGTCAAATCGGGCGGAAACTAGGTCTTTTGCTCCAGCGTTGCAACACCTATAAGGGCGCTGCCAGTGAGACCTTTTGCCACTTTTCCTTGTCCTCTTTTCGAACGCCTCGCCAGACCGATGTCCACCCTGATCCTGATCCCGGCCCGCATGGCCTCGACCCGCCTGCCGGGCAAGCCGCTGGCCGACATTGCCGGCGCCCCGATGATCGTCCATGTCGCGCGCCGCGCGGCCGAAGCCGGGCTTGGCCGGGTGGTGGTGGCGACCGACACCCAAAGCGTGGCCGAAGCGGTGCGCGCGCATGGTTTCGAGGCGGTCATGACGCGCGTCGACCATGAATCGGGTTCCGACCGCATCCACGAGGCTCTGTTGGCGCTTGACCCCCGGGGCGAGGTCGAAACGATCGTCAATGTGCAGGGCGACCTGCCGACCATCGATCCCGGCATCATCGCCGCGTCGCTCAGGCCGTTCGAGGACGCCGCGGTGGATATCGCCACGCTCGGCGTCGAGATCGTCCGCGAGGAGGAAAAGACCAATCCCAACGTCGTCAAGATCGTCGGGTCGCCGCTCTCCGGCACGCGGCTGCGGGCGCTTTACTTCACCCGTGCCACGGCACCCTGGGGCGAGGGGCCGCTTTATCATCATGTCGGCCTCTACGCCTACCGTCGCGCCGCGCTCGAGCGTTTCGTCGCCCTGAAGCCGTCGCCGTTGGAGCGCCGCGAGCGGCTCGAGCAGCTGCGGGCACTGGAAGCCGGCATGCGCATCGACGCCGAGATCGTGCAGTCGCTGCCGCTTGGCGTCGACACGCCTGAAGACCTGGATCGCGCCAGGGAAATCCTTTCAAACTGAGATATCGGCATGCCTGAAAAGACCAACAGAATATCCTTCCAGGGCGAGCCCGGCGCCAATTCCGACACCGCCTGCCGCAACGTCTATCCCTCGATGGAGCCGTTGCCGTGCCCGACCTTCGAGGACGCCTTCAATGCCGTCGAGACCGGCAAGGCCGATCTCGCCATGATTCCGATCGAGAACACCATCGCCGGACGCGTCGCCGACATCCACCACCTCCTGCCGGAATCCAGGATGCACATCGTCGGCGAATATTTCCTGCCGATCCATTTCCAGCTGATGGTGCTGCCCGGCGTCAAGCGCGACGAGATCAAGACCGTACACACACATATCCACGCGCTCGGCCAATGCCGCAAATACATCCGCAAGAACGGCTGGAAGGGAGTGGTCGCCGGCGACACGGCGGGCGCCGCCAAAATGATCTCCGAGGTCAAGGATCGCACCATGGCCGCGCTGTCGCCGGCGCTGGCCGCGACGCTCTACGGGCTCGACATTATCGAGGAGAATGTCGAGGACACCGACAGCAACGTCACCCGCTTCGTCGTCCTGACCAAGAGCAAGCAATGGGCCGAGCGCCCGTCACCCGACGTCAAGATGATGACGACCTTCATCTTCCGCGTCCGCAACGTGCCAGCCGCGCTCTACAAGGCCATGGGCGGCTTCGCCACCAACGGCATCAACATGACCAAGCTGGAGAGCTACCAGCTCGGCGCCTTCACGGCGACGCTGTTTTACGCCGACATCGAGGGCCATCCCGACGATCCGCTGGTCAAGCTGGCGCTGGACGAGCTTCGCTTCTTCTCGCGCGAGGTGCGGATTCTCGGCGTCTATCCGGCCAGCGAGTCGCGCGAGCAATGGAAGGTGGCGGATTGAGCTACCAGCCCAGCGGCACGTAGTCGATTTCCATGAAGGTCTCGACCTCCGGCACCCAGCGGTCGCGCACGAAGGCGACATGGTCGGGATGGTCGTTGTACCTGGTGTAGGCCGCCTGGTCGGCGAACTCCATCGAGAAGCCGAACTGATAGTCGTTCTTGGGGCTGACCTGCCGCAATTGCTCGAAATGCGTGACGCCCCGGATCGCCGAGAGGATTTTCCTGGCGTCGATGAGAAACCGCTTTTCCTCCAGCGAGTGCGGCGGGTGCTTCAGCGTGAAGACGACGGTGTGACGGATCATTTGTCTCTCCTGCAATGACTTCGATGACTATTCGCTGTCGACCCAGGCGCGGATGAGGTGATGCGCGATGGCGCCTTTCGGCGGGGTGACCAGCGTGTCGGGATGCGTGCGGTCCAGCATCAGGCGAACCTCGTCGCGCAAAAACCAGCGGCAATCCTCCAGTTCGTTGAGGTCGGCCTGGATGTCTTCGTTGAGCGGCTCGCCGAAGCATCCGATCATCAGCGAATAGGGGAACGGCCAGGGCTGGCTCGCGTGGTAGACGACGCGGCCGAGCCGGATCCCGGCCTCCTCCAGCGTCTCGCGGCGCACCGCCGCCTCGATCGTCTCGCCGGGCTCGATGAAGCCGGCAAGTGCCGAATACATGCCCGGCGCGAAGTGCCGGCCACGCCCGAGCAGGCATTTGTCCCGCGTCGCCGTCAGCATGATCGCCACCGGGTCGGTGCGCGGAAAATGCTCGGTGCCGCAATTCGGGCAATGGCGCTTGTAGCCGCCCGCCCGCATCTGCGATTGCGTGCCGCATTTGCTGCAGAAGCGGTGGCTGGCGTGCCAGGCGAGCAGGGCCGCCCCTTGTGCCATGGCGCCGGCGGCGGCCTCGTCGATCAGTCCTTGCATATAGAC
>NZ_RZSJ01000025.1:0-23049 GCF_003998025.1 Mesorhizobium sp. M8A.F.Ca.ET.021.01.1.1 | reverse complement strand
GCTCGACAGCGCCGGCATCTCGGCGCGCTTCGCCATCATCAAGCTGGTCACCGGCGGCCTGCGCATCGGCGTCTCGGCGCGGTTGGCCAAACAGGCGCTGGCCGATTTCGGCAAGGTCGACGTCGCCGAGATCGAGGAGCTCTGGCATGGGCTGTCGCAGCCCTACACGGCACTGTTCGCCTGGCTGGAAGGCAAGGCCGAAAAACCACGCAACACGGCGCTGGCGCTGTTTCGCCCGGTCATGCTGTCGAACCCGGTGGGCGACTGCGATCTCGAAAAGCTCGATCCCGCCGACTATGCGGCGGAATGGAAATGGGACGGGATCCGTGTCCAGGCGGTGGCCGAAGGCGGCATCCGCCGGCTCTATTCGCGCACCGGCGACGATGTCTCGGGCGCCTTTCCAGACCTCGCCGACGCCATGCACTTTTCCGCCGCACTCGACGGCGAATTGCTTGTCGGCGATCCACGCGAGGCGACGGGAACCTTCTCGGACTTGCAGCAGCGGCTGAACCGCAAGACGGTGACACTGAGGATGCAGCAGCAATATCCGGCCTTCATGCGCTGCTACGACCTGCTGCAGATTGGTGAAGAGGATCTGCGCCCACTGTCCTTCCGCGAGCGGCGCGGCCGCCTGGAAGCCTTCATCGGGACGCTCGACCCCAGCCGCTTCGATCTCTCCCCCTTCGTCGACTTCGCGGACTGGCAGGCGCTCGAGGACCTGCGCCGTGCGCCGCCGCATCCGATCATCGAAGGGGTGATGCTGAAGCGCTGGGATTCGCCCTATCTCGCCGGCCGGCCGAAGGGGCCGTGGTTCAAATGGAAGCGCGACCCGCACACGGTGGACGCCGTGCTGATGTATGCCCAGCGTGGCCACGGCAAGCGTTCGAGTTTCTATTCGGACTACACGTTCGGCGTCTGGTCCGGGACCGAGGGCGCGGAGGAGCTGGTGCCGGTCGGCAAGGCCTATTTCGGCTTCACCGACGAAGAGCTGAAGCAGATCGACAAATATGTCCGCGACAACACGGTCGAGCGCTTCGGACCGGTGCGCTCGGTGCGCGCCGACCGTGACAATGGCCTGGTGCTGGAAGTCGCCTTCGAGGGGCTCAACCGCTCGACTCGGCACAAATCGGGTGTGGCCATGCGTTTCCCCAGAATTTCACGGCTGCGCTGGGACAAGCCGGCCAACGAGGCCGACCGCATAGAAACCCTGCAGGCGCTGCTCGACTGATAGGCACCGCCGGTATGTCGGTCGCAACGATTCAATTCAAGGCTCGATCGAGACGCGAATCTCGTAGACGTTGACCGCCTTGCCCTGCTTGTCGAAATCGGAATTGACGGCAATGGTTCCGGCCGAACCTGGATGCTTGTCGGGGAACTTCACGTCGAACAGATATTCGTTTTTCTGCTGGCCGACGGCGTAACGCTTGCGGCCGCAGTCGCCGAGTTCGCCGAAATTGCAGTCGACGGAGATCTGCGTGTCCTTGCCGTCCTCGGCCCGGGCAATGATGTCGAACACGGCGTGCTTGCCGGCGAGCTTTTCCAGCACGCCCTGCCCGACGTCGAAGGCGATCGCCGAGCCGGAGGCGCCGGACCGGATGCGCAGGAACGGCCCGCTGTCGTCCTTCATCACCTCGGCCTTGGCGTCCGACGGCGCGGCGACATGGCTCGGGTCGGTCGGCGAAAACACATTGATCCAGTCGTGCGACTGATCCGCGGCACCGGGCTTTGCCGGGGCGTTGGCGCCGTCGGCCGGGGTGAAATCGTCGTCCTCGACGGTCGGCGGCGCTTCCGGCGGCGCGGTATTAAGCTCGGCCGCCGACTTGAACACACCGGTCTGCATGGCGAAAAACAGGCCGATGCCAACCGCCGCGAGCAGCGTCACGGTGAAGAAAATGGCGGTCAGCGGCAGGCGACGTCCGCGAATGCGCCGCTCATCGCGGTCTGGCGCCACTTCCGTCGGGGCTCCCGGCGCGGCGGGAGCCCACATGTCGATGGTCGGCGCACCGGGCAGGGTCGCATCCGGCATGATGTCGGGAACGACCGGCAGCACGCGCGAGCGCGGTGCATCGGAAGCGGGCTGCACGGGGGCGTCGACGGAGACTGCGGGCGACGGCACCCTCGGGCCGGCCTCGACCGCAGGCGCCGCACCAACCTCGGCCTCGCCCGCCGGCGCGTCGATCGCGTCGATCTGCGGGGCAACGCCAGGCACCGCCGGCAGGTACTCGGATTCGATTTCGGTGATTTTCGCCTGGATAGCCTTGCGGCGCTTGATGGCGACTTCCACGGTCACGCCGGGATTTGCCTGGAGCGCACGGTCGAGCGCGGCGAAGGCCGAGCGATAGACCCTCTCGCGGAACGCGCGGTCCTCGGCGTTGCCCTTTTCCAAGGCGTTCCGGATCGCTTTTTCGATCGCGTCCAAGCGAGATCCCTCTGCTAATTGCGACAAGCTTTCATGATGGTTAGCGGCAGGCGACCAATCAATCAACGGGCGGGCAGCCGCATTCTGCCTTGACGGGCCGTCCAAAGTCCATCTTCGCGATGTTCCGGCAAACAAAATCGGAATATGTCGGCGATTCCGGCATGCAAGGGCGCTGGAGCCCCGGTTTCGATCGCGGCGGGACGCTTGCATGATTTGCCAAGTCGCATCTTGAATTCGCGGCCGGTTGAGTCTATCACCCTGCCCATCTTGGAGGCCTTGGCCTCCCGGGCCGCTTTAGCTCAGTTGGTAGAGCACATCATTCGTAATGAGTGCACTGGTCTACCCAAAACGGCCAAAAATCCCAATCTTTACAGGTAGTTAGGTCGGCGCTCAGCGGGTTTCTGACACTCGGATCGACCAATCTTTTAGGAGTCTTGTCCTAAAATCTGTCCGAAAATGCCCGGTAGACCAGCGGTAGACCAGCTTGTCCAGAATTGCTTGACAGACGTTGTCGTGTTCTGCTATCCGATCGGAATGCAGCCTAAAGCCCTCAAGCACACCGTCGCGAAAATCCGCCAGAACTGCCCTGACAAGGATCAGCCGGGCGGGTTTTTGAATCTTCGGCAGGTCGCCGATCGGTGTGCCGAGCTTGGGATCGCTGCTTTGAATCTGACTTGGTGGCGCAGCGTGACCACGTCCGGAAGTTTCCCCTCGGTCCTGTTCGGCGGCAAGTGGCACGTGCGCAAGGACTATGTCGACGAACTGTTTCGTCAACTCGCTCATGGAGCCGCCTGATGATCGCGCAGTGGGCAGCCGTCGCCGGCATGTGGGTATTCGGCGGCATCACGATCGCCATCCTCATCAACATGATCACTGACTGGCCGAGGTTCTGAATGCAGATTCAAGTTGAAATCGACTCCGGTAGGCCGGTCTTCATCAGCGCCAATGCCGACGACTTCGGGGCGATCTTCGCCGCCATGGACAGCGGCGATCAGGTCGAGGTCCTGCGGGCGATGGTCAAGCACATGAAGCCTCACCCGACGCAGTGGGACTTCATCTCGATCGATCTCGAACTGTCCGACAATCTCGAAATCCGAGACACCCTGCGGCGGGTCCTGTTCCCATGATCGACACAATGACCATCTGCCTGATCCTCTCGCTGGCCGGCAACTTGTGCTTCCTCGGGATCATCTACGTCTTCGTCACCGCTCAAGTCGGGCCGAGGTTCTGATGGGCGCGTGGGGCTACTGCCGGAAGTGCGACTGCGGCTTGGACAAGCCGACGATCCGCGAAGCGTTCGAGCGCGCCATCCACTGTGTGCGCTGCGGTGCGCGCCGCGATCTGGATGACGAAGACCAGATGTACGCCATTGAGGAAGTCGTCGAGCGGATTGAACGGCTGGAGGGCTTGGTACTCTCAGACAAAAAGGAGCATCCGTCAGTGGTCATCGTCCCCGAAAATCCGGATGTCCGACGCGAACGCCTCGGCCGCACGTTCTTCGCCATCTCTGCACTCATCCCCGTCAAGGAGGGGCTTGAGGAAGGCCAGACCTATTCGGTGCACGTCAAAGACGGCGGCACGACGGTCAACTTCAATGGCGTGCGGGCGGTCAGGAACGGATTCGACTGGTTCCTGAACCTGCGCAGCGCGTCGAGCTACAGCATTCAACCCTCCATGGAAATCGAGTTCGTCTGATGACCAAATATTGCATCGATTACACCTTCTACGGCCGCTCGGAAGAGACCATCGACACCGACGAGCCTATCGAAAAGCTCCGCGCCAAGATCGAGAAGAAAATCAACGGCAACGACACTGACTGGCTCGATCCAACCTCGATCGACAACATAGATTTTACCGTGCGCGAGATGCACCCAGTCACACGTGGCGAGCGCCAGATTTGGACGACCTATGTGAGGGACGATGACGTGATGGGCCACGCCTGATGGCCAAATATCCGGAACTGGTCTCCTTCCCGGTCTTCAAGGACGCCATGGGAAACCGCTTCGTCTTCCCCGGTGTCTACAAGGGGAGTCAGGATTGGTCCGCGCCGACGTTGTGGGCCTATTGCCGGCAGATGGAAGTCGCCCTCGGCGTCACTCAAGAGGCCGAGAACTTCGAAATCAAATGCGATGAGGGCGGCGGACTGACCTTCCCTCACGTGCCGGCCTCGGCTGGATCGCGTGGCTTCGCCCACGGCAGCGCTCAGGTGTGGATCATCAGCGGGCCGACGTTCGACGAGATCAGCGCCGAGACAATGTATCAACTGAAAAAGGATCGCGCCGATGGGTAGCGTTTTCACCTGCAAGCTGAATCCGTGCTGCGGAAACCTGCGAGATTGTGATCCGCCTTGGCAGCACAGTGTGAAGAACGAGCCCGAGCCGACGCACTACGTGCACTTCAACGGCTCAGCCTACTTCGTCAAGGAGGCATCGTTCTTCAAGGCGCAGGGCGGGATCAACGCGTCTTGGGGACTGGCTTGGAAGCCGGTCGTCGCCGAGGACATCGAGAGCGCTCGCGAACTGGCAAAGACGCTCAAATGGCGCTGACCTCCAACCCCGATCTGCTCTCATCCGTCTCGGCCTTGGCACTGGGCGACATCAAGTCTTCCCTGCCGTGGGACGACAAGTCTTTGCTGTACGATGTCATGCTTCCAGACAGGACGATGATCGAGTTCAAGACGGCTCCCACGGGTCGAGTGCAGAAACCCGACTTCGTGCCTGAATGGCAGTGGTGGGAGTGGACCCAGAAGAAGAAGACCGTCGCCGAGCACGCAATCGCCATCGCCGATGTCGACTTCTCATGGCTTGAGAGCCGGGCCATCGCCCACATGCTGGATGAGATGGAGCTTTGGTCCACGGCAGCGCTCACCGGCACGACGAGCCAGTTGAGTGCAGAGCCCGAGGCGCTGACGCTGGAAAAGCTTGAGGCGATGATGGTCGAGTACGGCCTGATGAAGCCCAAGCCGCCGAAGCGGGAGAAGTGGGCCACCATGTGGGGCTGGCCGGCGATCACTCTGCGGAATGGCTTCTTCGATATCGAGACGTGCGGCGCATGAAGCAGAAGCGCATCAGGCGGGTGAAATGGGTCGTCGGATGCGGATCAGGCGTGGCCAAAAACCCTGAGTTCGACAACGAAGCGGATGCGGTCGCCTGCTACGAAAAGGAGATCGCGATCCCATCCTATTTCGGCCACGGCCACAATCGCAGCGCCGAGATCATCAAGGTCACCACCATCACTGAGAGGATTCGATGAGCAAGTTTTTGACCCCTGACGAGATCGCGGTTGTCGTGTTTTCTCGCATGAATGATAGCGACCTGAATGCGGTTCGCACCGATGCGCTCACGGCCGAGGACATGATCCGCTACCACCACGGCATCGGTACGTCGATCCGCAACGAGTTTGGCCTTTGGGACCCGGCCAATCCCTATACGAAGCACGACGCCGCTCCGAATGCGCAGGGCGTAATCGACGATCCGCTGTTTCCCGATCAGGTCTCTCACGAGATTTTGAAGAAGGTCTGGGTGCTGGTGCAGGCGGAGACCGTGGGCGCATGAGCGAGGTCGGCAAGGTCGTATTCATCAAGCACACGAACCGCGAGCGATCGACGCAGCATTATTTGGTCTCATCGTGGCGCGGCGTCAGCTTCCGCCTGACCGGCAACGCCGCCTATACGCCGAGGGGCATCCTCGTTGCCGAGGGCAAGAGCGCAGACGGTATTTCCGTGTGGGCCGACGAGGATGGGAACTACTGGAAGGCCGATGCCATCGGAGAGCATCGCGCAATCAACTGCGATCTTCGTAATCCCTTCACCGTACCGGTTCCGAGGCTGACATGACCGACGAAGAATTGCTACAGGCTCTCGAAGCCGCCTCCGACCGGCCGCACACCGGCATCTTTCAGTGCGACGGCCGCTTCGGGACGAAGCGCAACGACCTGCACGCTTTCATGCTGCTGGAGTCGATCCTGCCGGGCGCGCCGAACAAGAGCGGATACATCATGAACATGGTGGGTGCCGCCGAGCACGATCGCATCTATCTGGATGTCGATCTGGAGAAGCTGGCCGAGGTCATCACGCAGGAGCAGATCGAGGAACTGGAGTCGTGCGGCGTTCACGCCGATGAGAACGACGACGGTCTGTCGATGTTCGTCTGATGCGGCTGACCACGATCCGCGACGGCCATGTGACCGAAGAGACCGTGCCAGACGTGATCACTGAGCACGGCGACATCAAGTTTCGATGGTTCGTCGGGCTCCAAGTGATGTCGCGCTTCTCCGGCGCAGTCTGCACTCATCCCGCAGGCGGGCAGACTGATCAACCCTCCCACCTACTCGATCTCGATCCTAGTGAATGGACCCGTAATGATTGACGCTCCCCTCGCCCTGCATCGTACACCCTTTTGGCTGCGCTGGCGCGGGCCGTGGAGGTTCTACAAGAGCGCCGAAGACATGACGTGGCAGTATCTCACCAAGGGACAGTATCACACCCTGTTCGGAAAGGACTGAAATGGCCTCGATGAATCTGACCTTCAATCTGACGGTTGAACTGACCCCGGAACTCAATCTGGCTTTTGAGTTCAGTCACCACTTCGCCACCTACGGCGTTCCTAACAAGTCGTCCTCTGATCCCTTGCCGAGGGAAATCCGAGATGGACTGGATAAGGGTCTGGATTTGGGACTCTTCCGACGCGGGGAACACACGGTCATTCGTGGTCCTCGCGGCGAAAGCCTTCATCAAGGGGCCTTCTATTACCTGACCGAACAGGGTCTGGCGGCGGTCAAGGAACTCGGCGTGAAGGTTCGTCAGTGATGTTCCGCGCAGTCAATAGCCCGGCCGGCTGGCGCATCCATATCGGCGACCGCAATCTGTGCGGAGCAATCAATGAGCAGGTCGCCAGAGAGACGGCGGCAGCCTTGAACAGCTACCGAATGAGCCATCCGTGACCGGGCCGGCCGGAATGACCAAGTTATAAGCTTTTCGCGAAAAATGTATAACCGGGATGAGTGCAGATGCGCCGACTGATCTCCAAGAGCACAGACACGTTCCTTGAACTTGCCGGGCTCTACGCGGTCCTTCTGGGCGGCTGCGCTGCCGTCTACGCCTATGCCGAGGGCAAGGGCCTTGGCGATGCTCTGTGGTGGGCCTCTGTGACCGCGACGACGGTTGGATACGGAGACATGTTCCCACTGACGACGCTCGGCCGGATCGCGGCCGTCGTGCTGATGCACGTCTCGATCTTCCTGTTCGTCCCGCTGATCATCTCGAAGGTCATCTCGTCGTTTATCGAGGATCGGAACGCCTTCACTGACGCAGAGCAGGAAGAGATCAAAGCGCTTCTACGCCGGATCGAAGCGAAGACTGAATCAAAAGCCCGGCGCTAGGCCGGGCTGTCTCCGAGCAAGGGTTGGCTCCCTAGTTATGATAAATCTGGTCGAGACGCAGCGTTGCAACGATGCGGCCGACGATCGGCAGCTTGTCAACGGGAAGCTCGAACGTGTCGCCTGTGATGGTGACCTGCATGCGCTTGTTGTTACTGCCGGGCACGGCTTGCGCGGTGCCAAGGCTGGTCTGCTTGTGGTTGTCGAGAACGAAGCGGCCCTTGCCGCTGATGTCCTTGTCCTCGGTGTTGACGATCGCGATGTCGCCGC
The DNA here is from genome assembly GCF_003998025.1 of Mesorhizobium sp. M8A.F.Ca.ET.021.01.1.1. Taxonomy (NCBI): domain Bacteria; kingdom Pseudomonadati; phylum Pseudomonadota; class Alphaproteobacteria; order Hyphomicrobiales; family Phyllobacteriaceae; genus Mesorhizobium; species Mesorhizobium sp. M8A.F.Ca.ET.021.01.1.1. Next base: position 14,984 of record NZ_RZSJ01000025.1, on the reverse strand, counting down.
GACGGACGCCATCGATCTCACCATCATTGAACACCGTGACGGCCCTCATCTTCTCCAGACCGGTGAGGCCGGCGCGACTGATGAAATCCTTCGGCAACATCACGCTTGTGACAACGTGTTCCTTGCCGTTGATCCGGTCGATGAGAGGGATGGAATCCACAAGACGCTGCGGATTGGAGTTCGAAATACCGAAGAGCAGGTATTCCGGCGAGACGCGAACCGCATCAGCGATCCGCCTGACATTATCAACCGCAGGGTAGGTGTTCCCCAACTCCCACTGTCCCACGGCCGAACGGGAAATCGACAGGTGCCGAGACAACTCGGACTGCGACATTCCTGCATTTTCACGTGCTTCTGCCAGCCTCTTCCCGAACGCAATGCAGCCTTCCCGATCCATGATCGGTTTGGTTGCCTTGGGGTGTTCGGCTTCAACTGCCTGTGCCTGTGCCATTAAAGTTTCCTTCTTCATTCCTGCTTTCCCCAACCCGAGCGATGGTCGCTCTGGTCCAAGCAGTTGTTGCGGAAATTATGGCAGAGGAATGGCTTTGTCAAGCATTGCTTGCAGCTAATGGATAGCTGACATGTCCGGATAGTTAATTGTCGGACATATCGTGACACGACATTTCACTTCTTTTTCTGGAGCTTAGCCTTAGAGCCCGCCTCTGCCTTGTCAAGAATGGCGAGCACGCCCGCGAGCTTTTCCTTACAGTCAAGGTGCGCTCCGGCAAGAGAGTTCAAAAAGCGGGCGACATCCTTCTGCGTGTACGGTTCCTTTGGTGAGCCGGGGACATCGCGGCACGACCGAAGGGCGTCGGGGATCGTCGGCGAGATGAGTTGGATGTCAGTGCGCGTGGTTGTACATGCGCTCAACACCACGAAGGGCATCACGCAGCACAGAAGCAACCGGCCCATCGCTTTCAGGCGGAGCATTGTCGATTTCCTTGTTGTTGGCGTCTTCGACGGACTTGTGCTCGCCGATACGGAAAAGTGTGTTCTGTAGTTCGGTCAGCGAGACCTTGAGGCCGTCGACCTCGATCTCTCGCGAGAGAACGGCGCTCTCCAGCTTGGCCTTCTCGGACGCAAGCGTTTCGGCGCGGCGCTCGGCGAGGCCCTTCTGGACCCAGAGCGTGCCGATCAAGGACAGCATGGCGATCACACCGATGGTGATCACGGCGCTCTTGATGGACGAAAAGAGATCGAGGGGGTTGAACATTAGACGTACTCGATCACCGAGACCTTGTCGTTCGTGTCGACCTTGAACCAGTGCAGGCCACCTTCCTGAACCAGCTTTCCGGTCAGGGTCGGGTCGGCATCGACATCAGGGCCAACGGCGATGACGCACGCGCCGGTAACGCCAAAGGCGCTCATCGCGTAGCTCTCATTCAGCGGTGCCGTGGGCAGTGCAGCGCCTTCGACGGCAGCCTCATGCTCGTCGGCCGGAGCGATCGTCTTGTCGAGGATGACGGTGTTGACGCCGTCGCTGTTCTTGCTCAACTTCCAGTATTCAAGTCGTACCTTGAAGGCCATTTCAGTTCTCCTTTTCCTTATGCGCCAACGGCGGTCTTGTAGGCATTGATGGCGTCGTACATCGCGTTCCACTCGGTATCGGTCAGAGCGCCGCCGACGATGGTTGCGAGGTACTGCGTGTTCGAGGTCAAACCGAACAGTGCGCCGCCCGTGTAGAGGTTCGAGCCAGTCGGATTGCCGGTCGAAGCCGACACGTTCGACCCGATGGCGGTCTTGTTCTTCCGGCTGCGCATGGCGTTCGAGGCCGATCGAATGATGCCGCCGAGGCCCGTTGTCACGCCGCCATTGTTGTCGTTGAGACTGGTGCCACCACCGACGCGCCCCTGAATAGTGCCGGAATAGCTTGCAGCGAGCCACGACACGGAGTCATCTACCCAGCCAAGGTCGGCCGAAGTCGTGCTGCCCAGCGTCCGCACCCAGACCGCGAGCGTGCCGCTATCCTGATTGAAGTTCGTCAGCGCCGCTTCGGACTTGTTCCAGTTGATGACCGTCTGCGTGGTGGTGTTGCCGGAGCCCGGAGTGGTGATGCCACGGTCGACCAAGAAGCCGAGAGAAGAAACACCAGTCACCTTCTTTTCGACGCCGAGATGGCTAGGCGTGATCCAGTTGCGCAGACCCGTTTCCAGATCGTGCGCGGCGTGGATCGAGAAGATGTCGAGCTTCGACCACACGCCAGCCGTCTTGAGCGCCTTGACCACGTCATCAATCGCGACCTTGCGCGTTGTGTTCGGCTGCGTGGTCATGGCGTTGAGGAACGTCTGAGTCTCAGTCTCGACGGTGAACGTGACCTGCACCGGAAGCGTGACCGCCGTGGTGGAGCCGTTGCCATTGGTCGCGGTCACGTCACAGGTGACCAACTTGCCCCGGTCTGCGGTCTGGAGCGTATAGGTGCTGGCGGTCGCGCCGGAGACCACCACGCCATTCGTGCGCCACACGTAGGTGTATCCGGTGATCGCCGAGCCGTTGTCGTTCCACGTGCCCTGCGAGCAGGTCGCGACCGAGCCAACAGCCAAGGTCCCAGTGATGGCAGGCGCAACGGTGAGCGACGGCGAATTATCGGTAGACGAGATCGCGCCAACGGCCGTCAAATAGGTGTGCAGGGCCTCGTACATGCCGATGACGGCAGCATCGTCCATGCCAGCGCCGACAGCGGTGACCGCGAACTGACGGTTCGATCCACCATTGGCCGCGTTGCCGGAGTAAGGTCCGCCAAAGAACAGACGGTTCGTCGTCGGCATCCCCGTCGACAAGGTGGCATTCTGGAAGAGAAGCGTCTTTCCCTTGCGAACACGATAGCCGTAGTCGGCGTTGCGGATCATCGCGAAGAAGTCTTTACCGGTCGCGACTGCGCCGGACTGAGTCGATCCCGTGGCGTTGAAGCGGGCGTTGTAGGCGGTGTTGTAGTCGTTGGCGAAGAGAAGCTGACCAGCGTCATCCCACGACATTTCGACCTGATCACCAGAGCCGTCCGTCAACGCCCAGTTGGCGATGAATCCGTCGTTCAGGTCAAAGCCTGCCAGATCGGTCGGGGACTTGCCCCAGTTAATGCACGCGTTCGAGGTATTGAGCGTGAACGAGGTCGTGATACCTCGATCAGCCGTGAAGACCGGGTCGGTGGCCGTGACATACTTGCGATACGTCAGGACGTGCGTCGGATTCTTGGCGTTAAGCTTCGCCGCCTGCTCGGTGTGAGCGGCGTGGATGCCGAGGATGTCGAGCTTCGACCATGCGCCACAGACCTTGAGCGACTTGACCAGATCATTGATCAGGTTCTGGCGCGTGGCGTCAGGCGGAACCGTCATTGCCGAGATGTAGGTCAGCGCATCGGTATCAAATGCCGAGGCAATGGTGCCCGTCGCGGCCGAGGTTGCGGTGGTCGAGCCAATGCTGTTGGTAGCCGTCACGTCGAGCGTGATCGTCGATCCAACGTCGTCGGTGACCAGCGTGTAGGTGGCTCCGTTCGCGCCGGAAATGTTCACACCGCCACGCTTCCACTGATAGGTGTAGCCGCTGATCGTCGCGTTGTTGTCCGACCACGTGCCGTTGTGAGCCGTCAGCACTTCGTTTTCGGTCGGCGTGCCGGTGATGGTCGGTGCAGACGTGTTCGAAGGCGCAAGCTGCTGCGGCAGGATGGCAATCGACCCGTTCGAAGACGTGGTCGCGTTGCCGGCATCGTTGATCGCCGTCACGAGACAGGAGACGGACAGTCCGAGGTCAGCCAGCACCAACACATAGGTGCTGTTGGTAGCGCCCGAGATCGGCGAGATGCCGCGACGCCACTGATACGTGTAGCCGGTGATCGGCTCGCCGTTGGTGGTCCACGTGCCATTCGTCGTCGAGAGCGTGCTGCCGACGCGCGGCGTGCCGGTCATGGTCGGTGCGACGGAGTTGACCGGCGCGGTGAAGCTCGCGTCAACGTCCACCGTCATATCGGTGGTCACGGAAACGTCGTTGAGGGCGTGCCGTGCAGTGACGATGCAGTCAATGGCCTTGCCAATCTGGGCAGTCGTCAGCAACAGGGTGGTGCTGGTCGCGCCGGAGATCGGAACATGGTCGGCGCGCCACTGATAGAGGAAGCCGAGGATCGGCGACCCCGGCTCGGTCCACGTTCCAGAATCGACAGACAAGGTCTGACCGGAGACGGTGGGACCGGTGATGACCGGCAGAAAATTGTTGACGGGAAGAATGTCGGGAATGGTGCTCGACGAGTTGGAGTAGGCCGATCCTTCGCCGCCATTCGTGACAGCGATAACCAGTGCTCGAACCTTCTTTCCGAGGTCGTCCTTGACAATGACGTAGCTGCTTTCGGTGGCGGAGCCGATGAGCACACCGTTGCGCTGCCACATGTAACGGTAGCTCTCGATGCTCAGGCCGTTGCCGTCCCAGACACCATCAGTGACCGAGATTGCTTCACCAAGTTCGTAGACTCCGGAGAGGACCGGGTTTTCGACGTTGACGGGAGCCGGGTAGTTGTGACGGATCGGGGCGGACTTGTCCGAGTCTGCCGAGACATTGCCCTTCGCGTTCGTCGCCTTCACGCGGACGGTCATCAAGGAGTCAACTTCGAAGTCAGTCAGCAAATAGGTCTGGTGCGTTGCGCCGGGAATGAGGACGCCATCCGTGTACCACTGGTAGGTGAAGGTGAGCGGCGTCTCGCCGAAGTCGCCATCGTTCCAAATACCGGGGTTGGCACCAATCGTGCTGTCGACCTTCGTCGTGCCGCTGATGGTGGGCTTGTCGATGTTGACCGGCAGCGTGACCGCTGGACGCAGAACCTCGGTGAAGTTGGTCGTGAGCACGGTCGAGCCGTTGCTGTTGGTCGCGGTGACCTTGACGGCGATGATCTTCCAGTTGTCCTGCGCCTTGGTCACATAGGACAGACCAGACGCGGTCGGGACGGCCGAGTCATTGCTGTAAACCCATGCGTAGGTGACCACTGCGGTTTCGCCGCGTCCGTCCCAGATGCCGAGATCGAGCGTGATGGTCTGGCCGACTCGGGTCGCAGCGTTGATGAACGGGAAGCGCAGATTGATCGGCAGTTCCGGACCAACGACCGGAGTCACCGGAACGGTGATGACCGTGCTGCCGCCACCACTGCCGGGAACGGTAATGATGACTTCGCCCGCAGGCGGATCGCCGGGACCCGGCACATAAGTGTCGCCCGTCTGGCCGGGGATGATGTTGCCATTGTCGTCGTGCCATTCGTAGGTGGGCGGACCACTGGTTCCACCGGGCTCATACGTGCCGGGGACAACGACCGGGCCGGTCGGCGTGATGATGACGACAGGGGGAATGATGACGGCCGGCGCGTCGGCCGCTGCGACAGGGCCAACGGCTGCGGTAGTCACAATGGTGGTGCCGAGGAAGTTCTGAGCGGTGATTTCGAGGGTGATGCGCTTGCCGACATGCTCGGACGTGAGCAACATGGACTGGGTGATCTGGCCGGTCAGGAACACACCGTCAGCGAACCAGCGGTAGGTGAACGCGATCGTTACGTCGTCGTCGTTCCACGTGCCCTTGTTTGCCGTCAGAGTGCGGCCGTCCTTGGCAGTGCCTGCGATCGTCGCGGCGATATAATTGGTCGGCACGTCAGCCGTGGCAGCGACCTTCTTGGTCGCGGCAGAGAATGCAATGGTCGATCCGCCGCCATTGGTTGCGGTTACCTGCACCATCAGCGGCGAACGGGCGTCGGCCTCGACAGGGACGTAAAGGTTGGTCGTCGCGCCGGAGATCGGAAAGCCTGCGGAATACCACTGGAAGCCGTAATTGGTGATTGCCGAGCCCATGTCATTCCAGACGCCGCCAGAGGCCGACAGATTTTCATCGACGGTTGGCTGGCCGGAAATGGCTGGATAGGACTGAACCATTGGAGAGACGACCGCTGCCACCGTCAGCGTGTTCGACGTAGCGGCTGCCGATCCGAAATCGTTCGTGGCCGTCACACGGCAGGTGATTGCCTTGCCGACATCGCCGATCAGGACAGTGTAGTTGTCGAGCGTAGCTCCGGAGATGTCGGTGCCATTGGCGCGCCACTGATAGGTAAAGGTCGGCTCGTCACCCTGCGCCGACCAAGCCCCCGGCGTGGCGGTGAGCACACGCGTCGGACGAGGCGTGCCGCTGATGCGCGGCGCTGCACCCGAAAGGGCAGGCGAGACCGGTCCAGAAGGTCGCCGATAATTCGACTGCTTCTGGAAGATCGAAATCGGCAGGATGGCGATCTTGTCGACCATTTACACGCCCTTGAGGCACATGGCCTCTTCAAGATCGCGGCGATGCGCGAGACCGGCCAGACGCTGTCCGCCTGCGAAGACCCACTTCTTGAACTCGCCGCAGGCTTCGCGAAGCTTGCCAGCGCTGAGCAGCTTGGCAGCCGTGGACTTGCAGAACGCGCCGTTGCCGACGTTGTAGGAGAAGTCGTCGAACGCGGCCTGAACGGGGGTCGGCAGGGAATTGTAGCCGGGCACGCACTTCTCGTTGCCCTGCGCGTAGTGAGCCATGCGCTTGGTGAGCAGCGCTGCGCACTCCGTCTCGGAGAACTTCTTGCCCTGCATCGCCTTGGCGTTTTCGGTCTCACCGTAGCAGTAGGTCAGGACGCCGATCGGGTCGCGATAGACGTATCCGCGATAACCTTCCATCGGCTTCGCGAGGCCCACTGCCATTGCAATTGCGGCGACGGCCGAGGCGGTCGCGCCAAGCTTCTTAGTTGCCATTGGTCGATACTCCGGAGACTTTTTCCTGCGGGATGAGGCGAACCAGTACGGTCGCGGCCGAGAGCACTCCGTTCAGGAGTGCGAGCCACATGGGCGGCGTCGGCATTGCGCCAGTGATGACGGAGATCGTGCAGAACGCGCCATTGATCAGCGCCATCAGATAGATGATGCGCATCGACCATGCGTGAAGGAGGATTTCCTTCCAGTTGTAGACCGTCTTCATGGGATTGCCTTCTGTCAAGAAGTGCTTGACACGCCGGGCGTGCCTTTGCCGCGCCGGCCGAAAAGGACGCCCCGCGTCCGCGATTCAAGATGATGGATGTCCAGCAAATCTTGACAGCCATCATCCTGCTTGTCACGCAAAAAGATAAAACGGCTCAGCCTAGAGCGGCTGGAGCGCGCCGAAGATATCCCACTCGTCGGTGCCGACCTTGATGAGGGTCAGGGTCGCACCCAGACCGGCCGAAAACAGCGTCGACGGCGTGTTGATCGTGACGCCGGATGCTGCGACGACTTCAAGCAGACCCGCACCGGACTGGCGAAGGTGAATCTGTGCACCGACCGGGAATGCTGCCGTTGAAGTGGTCGGCACCGTGATCTGAGTTGCACCGACGTTGGTGGTTCGGATGTATGCGCCGAGATCGCCAAGACTGAGCGTGCGCGTGGTGGTGTCCTGCGAGATCAGCTTGATCACGTTGATGACGCTCGACGGATCGATAAATTCCAGAGCGTTCTCGGCCTGATTGACACGCGTCAAGAACTTGCCCTTGCCGGTGTAGGAGTCAGGCGTTTCCGACAGGTCGCGGAAGGTGAGTCCGCCCGATGCCGGGTTGACAAATTCGAGCCCATCCATGGTGGCCTTCACCTTCACGAGGAAGCCGCCAGCGCCACTATAATTGTTGGGCACGTCCGACAAATTCGGGAAGGAGATCGAGCCGCCTACCACCGAGTTGTAGAGGAACTTGAGCACGGAGCCGGTGGCCGCGACGACGTAGACTTCGCCGGTCAGGCACTCGATCGAATCGCTGCCCTGCTTGATCGTGACCTTGTTCGAGCCGGCGCTGTTGTCGAAGGCGAAGACGCGCTTCTGACCGGCCGGCAGTGTGAGGTCGCGCAGTCCAGTAACGTTGGCCGATCGGAACCAGAAATAGCGCTGGAGATCAAGCTGTGGCAGCACGACATCGCCGGCCGCGAAGTCGATCGTGACTACGTCGTTGGACGCCTTCTCCAGATAGGTGATTGCGTCGTTGATCGTATATTCCTTCGCCGCCTGATTGTTGGTCAGGAGGGGGATATTCAGGATGGGAGTGTTGGCCATGATTTAAAGTCCAAACATCGAGTACGGGAGAGAAATCCAGCGCGGGAAACCACGGCCGACCTGATCGGAAAGCTGGTAGATCACGAGATGGATATCACTCTTGTTGGTCTTGCCGGCTGCCGTGAGGGTTGCGGCGGTGAGCGTGACGGAAGTCGTGTCGGTGAGTTCCGACTTGTTCCAGTAGAGGGCGGGGTGATCGGGGTCCCACGTCGCCTTGTCGTAAGGCGCGTTGAGGAAATAGACCTCGTACTTCTCGAACTGTTCGTTGACCGGAACGGTGGCGGTTCCGCTCTTGAAGTCGCCGCCAAAGCGAGTTGCGCGAGAGAAGGTGACGTTCAAGTCCGAGCCAATCTGATGACGCTCGATGTCGCCGACCTGCGCCGGCTTGCGGGTCGCTCCCGTGGTGATCTTGTTGGCCGCAGCCAACCAGTTCGGGAGCCACGTTCCAGTCGAGATCATGTAGCGGTGCTTGACGTTGAGGTCAGCGACCGGGTGGTCGGCGTCGTGAACCGACGTGTTGGTGACGATGACCCACTGATCCAGCTTGAGATAGGCGTGAGGCACGTCGAGATCGTAGGTCCCCGGATCGTGCGTGAACGCCGCCACACCGGAGCCGCGATAGCCACGGATCAAGTGACTGATCTTGACGTTGCCGTTGGCCAAGACCTCGACGTTCTTGAACAGCATGACCTCGTCGCCGATGATGATCATGTTGTTCAGGTTCGGCCAGTCGGCGTCTTCGATGGACTCCCACGTGTAGCGAGGCTCTTCGCCGGCATTCCAGTCGAAGCCCATCGAAAGTTCGAGCACGGTCGTCGTGTCGGTGATTTCAGTGCGTCCGGACGGCGGAGCCGGGACCGGCGTAAGGCAATATCCCCAGATCGCATCGACCTTGGAGAAGCCCTCGGTTTCAGACTTGTCCGAGTCGTCACGGCGAGACGAGATCGCGCCGCCATCATAGCCAAGTCCAGTGGACATCGCGGCCCAGTAGAACTCGTAGAAGGCCGGGTTGGTCTCGGCGTCGATGTCCCAGAGATACGGCACGTCGAACACGCCGACCTTGGCATTCGGCGGCGGCGTGTAAGGCAGCGAAATGACGCCGCCCGGCGAACCGACCGTGGTCGTCAGGCTGTAGTGGTTGGCGTGCTGGCTGACAGAGTTCAGCTTCATCGACAGGTCAGCGCCAACCTCGATGTCGGTGATACGGTCGAGCAAGACTTCGCCATTGTCCAGCCGCACTTCCATCACGTCGGATGGATCGAGCATCAAGTAATCAGGTGGCAGCATGTATTCGTGCTTGGTGCGCTCGCCCCAAGCAGCAAAGAGGATGCGCTGCGCCAGCGTCTTGGCGCGCGCGGGCGACATGGCCATGTTCAGGGTCACGTCCAAGCGTTCCTGAGACCCCATGACGGACAACGGCCGCAACGGGCGCTTGAACGACTGGTTTCCGGTCTCGTACTTCTGGCCCGGATCGACGAACTCGACGACGCATCGTTCGGGAAGCTCGATCTCCTGCTGACGCGTCTCGGTGTAGTATTCATTCTCGCCGCCGAAGTCGGTTTCGACCACGCCAAGGTCTTCCTGCATGACGACCTTGACCGGGTCCTTGCCGCGCGACACGAACTTGAGGACGTTGTCAGACTCGACAACATCGAACTGGAACACGTCGGAAAGTTCCGACAGGATGTCGCGCCCTGACGTAGGGTTTTCGATCATGTAGCCGGTGACTTCTTCGTCAGCCGTCAGTCCGCTCGTGTCGATCTTGTTGGCAGGAATGCGGGATCGCAACGCCACGTCGCGACAGATGTCGGACACGTACACCTTGCCCTGAACCTTGCGGTCCAGATAGGCAATAATCCAGTTGCCCTCACCGTTGTTGATCTGCGGGTCCTGCGAGAAATAGAGGATCGCATCCTTGTTCGCGAGGTAATACTGGCCGTACATTTCGGACGGCATGTAGATGCGGTTGCCGTCACCAAACGACGCGCCGACCTGAATGGACGACACCAGATGCTGTCGCCAATCGACGGTCCAGATCGTGCGATCTGTGAACCACGACAACTGATTGGTGGTCGACGTATTGGGCGACATGAAGCCTTCGCCGGGACCGACACGGTCTCCGGAAATGTGCTTGCTCCAGACCATTTCTCCGGACTGATAGTCGAAGGCGTGCAACCACGTTCCGGCGTTCTGAGGACCACCGCCAAACCACCACGAGACGACGCCAAGAATCTTCGCACCAACGACCGCGCCGGCCCAACTGATGCCTCCAAACTGGAGACCACTAAACGCGCCGCCGCCGCCAACGACTGCGCCGTTTGCCTTCATCGCGGCAGTCGGCCACTCAAAGACGAGTTCCATGTCGTTGTTTTCGAGACCGAGACGATCCGGGTCCGGACTGAAAGCGTAAATCTGCTCCGTCAGGGCGTAGATGCCCTTGGTAATTGCGAAGGCACCAGCGCCGTGTCCGGACGGCGTGACCGCGTTCGGCTGTCCGACTTCAAGCTTCTTCTTGATGCCGGTTCCGGGTACGGTGGCCGGCTCAGTGCTGTCGATGTAGCTCGACAGGTTGTAGTCGTCGTCAAAGATATGGACGCCGAGCCAACTGTCGACGGCGGTCCAACCTACCGGCTGCAAGGTGGCGTCGGTGCCGATCAGAGGCACACCGAAGGTCGGAAGCCAGACAGCCTGATAGGGATCGCCGACGAGGATTCCGGAGCCGCCCCAGACCGCCTTGAGGGCCAACGTGTGAGGATCGCGGAAACCGATCGGGGACGCGTTCTGGGTCTCCATGTTCCAGACGAAATCGCCAAGATGGGACATGCCCATCCAGTGTCCATGCACGTCCGTTACGTCGACGCGGCGCTCTTCCTTCATCGTCTGGATGTCGAAGCAGCGGATCATCGTGCGGTTCGTCGCGATGATCGGGTTGCCGTCGTCGTCGGTGCCAGTCCGAATCGGCCCGACCGCGTAGTGGTAGAGCTTGTTGCTGTAAGGATCGTAGTGAGCGGGCCAGCCAACCTTCTGCTGGAAGCCAAGCTTCGGCTCCAGATTTTCGCACCATTCGACGGCCGGCCGGCGCTGCTCGCGAACTGAAATCTCGGCCGTGATCGTCGGTGTGCGGTTGCCGAAATCCTTAAGCGCAAAATCCTCGAAGAACAGGTAGCAGAGACCGCGATAGCCGGGCGACTTCGCCGCGCCGGTCTTGGCCTTCATGAAGGAGTCTGGAAGCTGCTCTTCGTTGCCCTTGTAGAAGCGGAACAGGAAGCGGCCGGATGCGCCCTGACGGCCCTTGCCCTTGCCGGCCGCAGACTGTGGACCGCCCTTGCCGGTGCCCTGCTGCTGCGTGAAGCCGATCTCGACGATGGGATCGTCGGGGTCCTGCCGATTGAGTTTGTCGTAGATGAGGTTGTTGTCGGCCCAGACGCGGATCAGCGATTCAACTGGACCTGCCGCGAGACCCATGGCGAAGTTGGCGTAGTAGTCATAGACCTCCTGCGCCTTGCCCTTCTTTTCCTTCTTCTCGCCCTTCTTACCTTCGACCCGCTTGCCCTTGTTGGTCATGTAGTAATGGTCTTCACGGAAGTCCGTGGCCCAGAACATGTTGCCGGTGACACGCATGGTTCCGTAGACAAGCGGGATGCCACGACCAAAGGTCGACGACGACACGCGCAGGTCGTTCAGCTTGCTCGGATTGGGCTTGGACTTGTCCTTGAGCAGCAACGATCCGGCGACGGACGCGCCCATGACCGCTGCCTTCATCAGGAAGCCGCCACCAAGCAGCCCGCCGCCACCAAATGCAACGCCGAGCATCATGCGAGGTCGAGCCCCTTAAACTCACGCAGGTGCGTCAGCTTCGGACGCCAGTTGACGAAGTCCTGCTCGACGACGCGGCGTTCCTTGGTGTTCGCGTTGATAAACTGGGTGCGGTCGCCGTCCTTGGTGATGATCCCGAAATGCATCGGGAAATGGCTGTCCATCATCACGCCGATCTGGCCATGCTTGGGAACCATGCCGCCCGGATCGGACTGGCCGAACACAAACTTCTGGATCATCTGGACGTTGGCGGTCGGCGCGAAGGTGTAGTTCGTGTCGTCCTCGATCGGCAGCCCGAGGTCCTTGTGGATCATGATGAGCAGGCCGACGCAGTCGAGCGAGTTCTTGTCGCGCCCACCCTTGCGGAACGGGACGCCAAGATACTTGCGTGCAGCGTCGACGATGTCATTGCGGGAGACCATCAGGTCATACCTCCGACCTTGAAATACTGATTCATGCCCGGCACGTCGGGCTCCGCTCGCATGTTCAGGATGTTGCTGAACTTCCCGAAACAGGTCTCGCGGCTCTTGTCGCAGCCGGTGTGAAGCTGGAAGATGTCGCCATCCGCCGAGGGATACGGCAGGGGCATCGCCAGAGTTAGATTGCCTCCGGAGTGGACCTGAACTTCGACCGCCCGTCCGCGATTCTGGCCGGTCAAGAACTTGAGAACTCCCCAGTTGAACCAGCCCGTGGGTCGCGCGATGATCGCGGCGGTGTCGGTGACCAACTGTGTGGAGATGGTGGCGTTTTCCGACACCGTTCCGAGGAACATGTGCTTCGGATCGACCTTCTCCCAAGTAACGTCACCGTCGACCACGGTCGTCTGACCGATGAAGTCATCCTTGGTGAGTGTACCGGAGACGCCGGCAGTAGTTGCACGCCACTCGACGCCGCCATAAATGCGATAGTCGAGTTGATTTTCTTCGATGAACTCTGCCGGATCGGGGAAAAGAATCTCGCCACGAATGTTATCGTAGCAAGTCTGCATAAACCCCATCGGGTCGTTGTTGTAGCCGCCGAGGAAGATCGTAACCTTGCGGGAGCCCACCGGGATCGCGCATTCGAAGGACGACTCACGCCAGACGCGCTCCGGCGTCTGGACCCCGAGGTCCTGCGTAAAACTGCTGATAGCACCGCCGCCCGTATTTGTAAAGATAATCTGGACAGTGGCTCCGGAATTAAGCTCCAGAGCGGCGGTCAAAGCCATGAACTTGAGCGTCAATTTTCCCGTGTCAATCGCCACCGGATCGGCGTTGAGAACGATGCCGGCCTGACTCTTCCGGAACACCGGAATATCGAGGTTGAGGAAGAACTGATTGTCTGCCGGGTTGCCGCCTTCGGGTGTGTAGGGATCGAGGTTGATGGTGCCGGGGATGACGCCGCCGCCGCTCTGCCAACCAGTCAGATCACCAGTTTCGAAATCGTGGTTCTGGATCACCAGCGCCACAGGCGGATAAAGATCGTCAGGACCCTCGGTGGCGACGATCATGCGATCGTCGACCTTGTAGAGCTTGGTCTGCTTGTACGGCTCCGGCTGGAGCACGACCTTGCAGCGACTGTCACCGAGGTCGGCCTTGCACTCCGGCACGTAGGTCTCGCCGATGCGGACCTGCATCAACTGGATCAGGCCGCGAAGTTCGACGAGGAACATGCCCGAGGGAGCACTGCGCACTTCGCCGAAGAAGCCGTAGCGCAGCTTCAAATCACCCATGGACGTGTCCATGTAGTTGATCAGAAAGATTTCGACCTCGGCGTAGTCGAACGCGCCGTTACGCAGTTCGTCGTCGGGAATCGTGTCGTCGGACAGGAAGCCGTTCACTTCGAGATTGTCGACGGAGAAGGTGCCGGTCGACTTGACGGCCGACTTGTTGAAGCCGCCCGTCGATTTGTAAGTCCGACCCTGATAGGTCACGTCGCGATCGTGCTCGGTGAAGGCAAACACCTTGCCGTCCATGCGTGTGATCTTCCAGAGCGTCGTGATCGTGGTCGTCGACTGCTTGAGATGGTTCTGGAGCGCGAGGGAAGCCAGCTTCATTAGTTGGCGTCCTTGATCTCGACGAGAAGGATCGATTCCCAGCTTTCCGTTTCCCAGAAGTCATGGACGGAATCGAACAGGTCAGTGTCGAAACGCACATGCACGTGGAAGTCCACGGCCGCGAGATCGATCAGCGCGCCGTTGGCCGGAGCCGTGACGAAGTAGAGTTCGCCGGTCGTATAGTTGCACATGAACGCGAGCAGCTTGGCCGGAGCCGACAGGGCGTTGAACCACGTGATGTAGTCGGGGCTGCCCGGCGTGATCCAGTCGTATTCGACCATGACAACATCGGCGACCGAGACGCCGTGCAGGGTGCCTTCCACCAGCTTCGTGATCTTGCGCACGTAGGGGTTTGCGGACGGCGAATAGGTCTTGACGATCTGGAACAACTTGGTCGTTCCGTCGCCCAATGCGATGTCCTGATTCAGGATCACATTGTCGGCGTGATCGTAGAAACGAAACGAGTATGCCTTACCGCGCCGGCCGTAGAAGAAGTCGCGCAGTTCCGCCATGTCGGCGCGGTCCTTGATGCCATGCGACACGTCGTACTCGGCCCGCACGTCGAGCCAGTTCTGATTGCGGCGCTCCTTGCCGGAAGCCAGAGTCAGGACGGTGGTCGAAAAGCGGGGACCGCCTTTCGAGCCATAAGAAATCGCCTTGGGGAAGAGTACGTCGTGGAAAGCCATTTGGTTTTCTCGTTGTCAAGTAATTCTGGACACGCTGGGCGTGATTAGCCGTCGCGCATCTGGGCGCGACGGTAAGACGAAGCCATGTCGTTTGCGATCTGCGACTTCGACTTGCGGAAGGAGTCTGCGTCCTTCACGCCGTTGAAGTTGAAGACCATCGGTCCTCGGCCACGGGAGCCCCCGGCTCCTGCGCCACGCATCGGGGTTTTTTCGTCCGGCATCTCGATCGGAATCTTGCGACCGCGAGACAGCGGGATAACCGCTTCATTGTCATGAAGGATTGCCGGCATGCCGCCAGACGTATTGGCAGTACCTTCACGGAAATGTGGCGCATTTGCGAACGAACCGGCTCCGACGCGGGCTCGGGTCACAGGAGAGTCGGAGTATCCACC